>DATMSN010000901.1:0-2715 GCA_035565375.1 Duganella sp.
GGTCGACGTCGATGCGCACCTGCGGCAGCGGCGGTTCCTGGTCGATGATGACGTCCTCGGCGCCCGGCACGCCGCGCAGCAGCCGTTCGACGGCGCTGGCCAGCTTGCGCGTCTCGTGGAAATCCTCGCCGTAGACCTTGACCACCAGATCGCTGTGGGCGCCGGCCAGCTTATCGAGCACGCCGTCGATCATCGGCTGGGAGAAGCCGACCTCGGTGCGCGGCAATTCGCGGAAGCGGGCCGACAGCTTGTCGATCAAGTCCTGCTTGGTCATGCCGGACGGCCAGTCGCCATACGAGTGCAAAGTCACCGCGCATTCGATGTGCGACGGCGTGAACGGATCGGTGCCCTCGTCGTTGCGGCCCAGCTGCGTGACCACGTGCGCCACCTGCGGCTCCTTCAGCGTGGCCTCGCGCAACGCGTCCGCCATCTGGGTGGCCTTGGACAGCGAGATCCCCGGCGGCAGCGTCACCTGCAGCCAGATCGAGCCCTCGTCCAGCGTCGGCAGGAAATCGCGGCCGATGGCGCCGCCGACCACGATCACCGCCACCAGCGTGGCGGCGGCCACCGCCAGCACCAGGCGCGATTTGCCCACCACGCGCCGCAGCAGGCCCTCGTAGCGCGGCATCAGCCATTCCAGCACCGGATTGTGGAAAATCTTGCGCGGCTTGCGGAAGGCCTGGTAGGCCATGCCCGGTATCAGCGTCATCGTCATCAGCAAGGCGCCCAGCAGCGCGAAGCCAACCGCGAACGCCATCGGCGAGAACAGCTTGTATTCGATGCGCTGGAAGGCGAACAGCGGCAGATAGGCGATCATGATGACCAGCATGCCGAAGCAGGTCGGCCGCATCACCTGCAGCGTGGCCTTCATCGCGTCCTCGGCGCTCATCAAACCGTCGGCCTGCTCCTCGCGGCGGCGCAGTATGGCCTCCAGCACGAAGATGCCGCCGTCGACGATGATGCCGAAGTCGATAGCCCCCAGCGACAGCAGGTTGGCCGGGATCTTAAAGTGGTGCATCAGGATGAAGGCGATCATCAGCGACACCGGAATCGCCGCCGCCGCGATCAGCGCCGCGCGCACGCTGCCCAGGAACAGCACCAGCACCAGCGTCACCAGCACCACGCCCTCGACCAGCGTCTTGCCGACCGTGTGGACGGTGGCGTCGACCAGCGTGCTGCGGTCCATGTACGGCACCAGCTTGACGTCCTTGGGCAGCAGATGCTCGTTCAGGTCCCGCACCGCCTCGTGCACGCCGGCGATCACGCGCGACGGGTTCTCGTTCTTCAGCAGCAGCACGATGCCGGAAACGGTGTCCGATACATGGTCCTTGCCCAGCACCCCGTGCCGCTCCTGGTTCCCCAGCGTGACGTTGCCCAGGTCCTTGACCAGCACCGGCACGCCGTTCTTTTGCGCGACGACGATGTTACCCAGGTCGTCCAGGCTGTGGATCAGGCCCACGCCGCGCACCACCAGGCCTTGTTCGCCGCGCGTCAGCACGCTGCCGCCGGCGTTGGCGTTGTTGGCCGAAATGGCCTGCGTGATCTGCGACAGCGACAGGTTGTACTTGGACAGCCTGGCCGGGTCGAACTCCAGCAGGAACTGCGTGCTCAAGCCGCCGAAGTTGGTGACGTCGACCACGCCGGCCGCCTGCTTCAGGCGCGGGACGACCTTCCAGCGCTGCAGCTCGGACAGCTCGCGCAGGTCGCGCGTCTTCGATTCCAGCGTGTAGCGGTAGATTTCGCCGATCGGCGACGTCAGCGCGTCGAGCGACGGCTGCGCGCCGTACGGCAGGTTGACGCCGGCGATACGCTCCTGCAGGCGCTGGCGCGACCAGTAATCCTCGGCGCCGTCCTGGAACACCACCGTGATCAGCGACAGGCCGAAGGTCGACTTCGAGCGCATCACGTGCATGCCGGGCGTGCCCATGATCTCGCGTTCGAGCGGGATGGTGATCTGCTGCTCGACCTCCTCGGCGGCCAGGCCGTTGACCTGGGTGACCACCTGCGAGGTGGTGTCGGCGATGTCCGGATAGGCTTCCAGCGGCAGCTGGGTCCAGCAGTAGCCGCCGTACAGCGTCACCAGCAGGAAGATCAGCGCGACGATGCCGCGCCGGTTGAAGCACAGGGTGACGAGACGCTCAATCATTCAGCAGCACTCCATCCTTGACGACGATGCGTTCGCCCGCCTTGAGGCCGGCCAGCACCTCGACCTGCTGGCCGATCTGCGCGCCCAGCTTCAACTCGCGCGGCGCGAAGCTCCACGGCTTGACCTCGACGAAGGCGCGGCTGGAAAAGCCGCTCTGGACGACGGCGGCCATCGGCACCAGCACGCCCTGGTGCGCGCGCGACAGCAGCGTGGCCTCGGCGAACATGCCGGGCTTGAGGCGGCCGTCGCGGTTATCGAACGGCAGGCGCACCTTGACCGTGCGCGTGTCCGGGTCCAGCATCTCGCCGACGTAGCGCACCTGCCCCGTCACCGGCTCGGCGTAGGCGTCCACCTTGACGCTGGCCTGCTGGCCGACATACACCCGCGCCAGGTCCTTTTCCTGCGCGTTGGCGCTGACGAACACCCGCGACAGGTCGGCCACCGTCATCAACGGCGCGGTGGCGTCGTTCCAGTAGGCCCCCTCGGCGGCGGCCAGGTCCACCACGTGGCCGGAGATCGGCGACCGCACTGCCAGCTTACCATCCGCCAGCTTGCCGCCGGCCGCGGCG
>DATMSN010000902.1:0-2126 GCA_035565375.1 Duganella sp.
ATCTCGGCGGCGCAGGGCGTCGGCGTCGGCACGCTGCTCGGCGAGGACTGCCTCGAGCGCGCCCGCGCCCAGGGCTACCTGGCGATGCAGTTCAACTACGTGGTCAGCTCCAACATCGCCGCCGTGCTGCTGTGGAAAAAACTCGGCTTCTCCATCGTGGGCACCTTGCCGCGCGCGTACTACCACCAGTATCTGGGCTACGTCGACGTCTACGTCATGTACCAGTTGCTGGACGACCCCTCACACTGGCCCGACGCATGAACATCCTGGACACCGAACGCCTGCGCCTGCGCACCATCGAAGTCGATGACGCCGCTTTTTATTATGAACTGGTCAACGACCCGACCTGGCTGGAATTCATCGGCGACAAGGGCATCCGCAGCATCGAGGGCGCGCGCACGGCCATCGTCGACGGCCCGCGCGCGATGCAGCAGCGCTGCGGCCATTCGCTGTACGTGATGGAGCGCAAGAGCGACGGCAGGCCGCTCGGCCTGTGCGGCCTGATCCAGCGCGACGCGCTGCCCGAGGCCGATATCGGCTACGCGATCCGGCCCGAGTTCTTCGGCCAGGGCTACACCCACGAGGCGGCGGTGGCGGTGCTGGCGTACGCGCGCGCGCGGCTGGGCATGAAGCGGGTGCTGGGCCTGACGGCGCCGGGCAACGCCAACTCCATCAGCCTGTTGCGCAAGCTGGGCCTGGGGTATGTCGAGACCAGGCCGCTGCCGCCCGATGATCGTCCTACCAATATTTACTGCATCGAGTTTCCGCCCGCGCCGATCTGATCTGTTGCAATGGCGGGAATCCTGCGGGTTTCTGGCGTGCCGGTCTTGGCATCCTTGCGCGGCAAGTGCATGATGAAAACCAATTCTTGCCAACGGAGACCCTATGAAACTTGCCGATCTGAAGATAGGCGTACGGCTGGGCCTGCTGGGCGCGTTCTTTTTCGTCGCGCTGGCGATCGTCGCCACCGGCGGCTGGCGCGCGCTCGACAACAGCAACGCGCACGGCGCGCAGGCGTTGCAGCGCTCGCTGGCGATCAGCCAGGCCATCGACACCGCGCGCAGCGCCCAGGTCGAGTTCAAGATCCAGGTCCAGGAATGGAAAAACATTCTTATCCGCGGCAATGATCCGGCGCTGCTGGAGCGCTACAGGCTCGCCTTCGTCAAGGCCGGCGAGGCCACCCGCGCCGACCTGCAACAGCTCGACGCCATGCTGGCGGCGCTCAAGCTGGCCACGCCGCTGGTCGACGAGGCCATCAAGACACAGACCGAGCTGGTGACGCGCTATCTGGACGCGCTCAAGCAATACGATTCGGCCAACGCCGAGAGCGCCAAGGTGGTCGACAACCTGGTCAAGGGCCTGGACCGCGAGCCGACCAGGAAGATCGACGACATCGTCGCCTACATCGGCAAGGAATCGGCCCGCTTGATGGAGCAGATGGCGGCGGAAAGCCGGGCCGCGCACAGCCAGGCCACGCTGGTGATGGGCGCGACCGTGGCGGTGACGCTGGTGGTCGGCTGCGTGACGGTGTTCTGGCTGATCAAGAGCATCACCGTGCCGCTGCTGGCCGCCGTGGGCGTGGCGCAAACGGTCGCCGACGGCGACCTGCGCAGCGAGGTGCGGGTCGGCGGCAAGGACGAGATCGGCGACCTGATGGGCGCGCTCAAGACGATGCAGGGCAATCTAAGCGGCATCGTCGGCAAGGTGCGCGCCGGCACCGAGACCATCCAGGGGGCGACGGTGGAAATCGCCGCCGGCAATCTGGACCTGTCGGGCCGCACCGAACAGCAGGCCAGCTCGCTCGAGGAGACGGCGGCGGCGATGGTGGAGCTGACCACCACGGTGCAGCAGAACAACGCCAACGCCAACGAGGCGAGCAAGCTGGCCGACGTCGCCTCGCGGGTGGCGGTGCGCGGCGGCGACGCCGTCGAGCAGATGGTGCGGACCATGGGATCGATCAACGAGTCCTCGCGCAAGATCGTCGACATCATCGGCGTGATCGACGGCATCGCCTTCCAGACCAACATCCTGGCGCTGAACGCGGCGGTGGAGGCGGCGCGCGCGGGCGAACAGGGGCGCGGCTTCGCGGTGGTGGCTTCCGAGGTGCGCAACCTGGCGCAGCGTTC
>DATMSN010000903.1:0-3082 GCA_035565375.1 Duganella sp.
CTGCCAGCATCGCCATGCCGTTGCCGCTGCGTTGCGGCAGCGTGCCGGCCGACGTCAAATGAGCGCGGGGACGACCATCATGAAAAAAATCACCCTCGCACTGGCGGGCTTGCTCGCCCTGGTGGTGGCCGGCGTGCTCGCCATGCTGTTGCGCACCGACGACGATCCCGGTCCGCCGCCGACCGTCACCGCCAAGCTGGCGCCGGCCGAAAAAATCGCCCGCGGCGCCTACCTGGCCAGGGCCGGCGACTGCATGGCTTGCCACACCACGCGCGGCGGCCAGCAATACGCCGGCGGCCGCGCGCTCAACACGCCGTTCGGCAGCGTGGTCTCGCCCAACATCACGTCCGACAAGGTCACCGGCATCGGCGCCTGGAGCGCCGACGATTTCTGGCGGGCCCTGCACAACGGCAAATCGAGGGACGGCCGCCTGCTGTATCCCGCCTTCCCGTACACCAATTACACGCGCATCACGCGCGACGACTCGGACGCGCTGCACGCCTACTTCCAAACGGTGCCGGCCGTCAGCCGGGCCAACCAGCCGCATGACTTGCGCTTCCCCTACAACCAGCAGTTCATGCTGGCGGCATGGCGCGCGCTGTACTTCAAGCCGGCGGTGTTCCGGCCGGAGACGGGGCAGTCGGTGGACTGGAACCGGGGCGCGTACCTGGTGCAGGGACTGGGACATTGCAGCGCCTGCCATAGCCCGCGCAACAGCCTGGGCGCGGTCAGCGGCAAGAGCGGCGACAGCCTGTCGGGCGGCTTGATCCCGGTGCTGGGCTGGTACGCGCCGTCGCTCAACGCCGACGCCGAAGCGGGGTTGGGCGATTGGAAGCAGGAACACCTCACGGCGCTGCTGAAAACCGGCGTCTCGCCGCGCGCGACGGTGTTCGGACCGATGGCGGAAGTGGTCAGGGAAAGCCTGCAATATCTGAACGACGGCGATATCAACGCGATGGCGGTGTATCTGCGCGCGTTGCCGGCGCAAGGCGTCAAATCGGAGTTCGAGCGCGACGGCGGGGCGCAGGCGACCGCGTTCCTGACGGCCGGCGCCAAGCTGTATGAGAAGCATTGCGTCGACTGTCATGGCGCCGGCGGCGCCGGCATGCCGCCGGGCTATCCGCCGCTGGCGGGCAACCGCGCGCTGACGATGGAGCAAGCGGTCAATCCGATCCGCATCGTGCTCAATGGCGGTTTCGCGCCCGGCACGGCCGGCAATCCGCGTCCGTACGGCATGCCGCCGTTCAGCCATGTGCTCAACGATACCGAGGTGGCGCAGGTCGTCTCCTACCTGCGCAGCGCCTGGGGCAACAACGCGCCGCCGGTCGACAGCGTTGATGTCAACCGGTATCGGGCGATTCCATTGGATTGATCGCCTCATCGACCGAACATCCAAAACGACCACGGAGGCACGTAGGGCGGATTAGCGCAGCGTAATCGGCCATGCATGCGTTATCGGGACGCGTGCATGGCCGATTACGGCGTTCCGCCTCTCAAGGCCTACCGGAAGGTAGGCCGCCCCTTCGATGGGCCTCCGGGCGGTTAGCGGGCCTTGCCCGCTAATCCGCCCTACGTTTAGTGGTGCTCGGCGAAACCGATGCGGTCGGTGGTGGCGTTGCGCGCGTCGTCGACGCCGATCTTACCCTCGGCCAGCAGCACGCGCAGCGAGGCGTTCATCGTGTGGCAACCCTCGCTGCTTTTGCTGGCCATCCAGCCGCGCAGCGCCGACAACTGGCCGCCGGCGATCATGTCGACCACCTCCGGATTGGACGTCAGGCACTCGGTGGCGAGGTGGTAGCGCTCCCCTTCGACCGACGGCAGCAGCGCCTGGCACAACACGCCGCGCAAGGCATGCGCCAGCGCCTGCGACTGCGGCTCGGTATTGCCCAGCAGTCGCACCATCTTCTGCAAGCCCAGCTCGGTCGAGCGCGCGTGCAGCGACGCCAGCACCAGCGGACCGGATTCGGCCAGCGCCAGCGCCTCCTGCGCCGTCTGCGCGTCGCGGATCTCGCCGATGACGATGACGTCGGGCCGTTCGCGCAGCGCGTCCAGCGCGCCGAGGTAGAAACTCTCGACGTCGCCGTCAAACCCCACCTCGCGCTGCGTGATGACGCACTGGCGCTGCGGGATCAAGGTCTCGACCGGGTCTTCGATCGTGATGATGTGGCCGGAACGGTGCTTGTTGATCTCGTCGAGCATCGAGGCGATGGTGGTCGACTTGCCCTGGCAGGTGTCGCCGATGATCAACACCAGGCCGCTGGTCAGCTTGGCGAAGTTCTGCTCGTGCTGGCGCAGGCCGAGCTGGCTGAGCGGCATCGGTTCCTTGGGGAAGCGGCGGATCACGCAGCCGAGCCGCTTCTTGCCCTGGAAGGTGAAACAATTGGCGCGGATGCGCGCCGTGTGCAGATCGACGGCGCGGTCGAAGGCGCGGTCCTGGATACGCTCGGACCAGTTCGGCTCGACGACCTCGAAGAACTCTTCCAGCTCCTCGCGCGTGATCGGCGAATCGGTCACCGCCACCAGGCCCTTGGGCTGGCGCAGCAGCAGCGGGCTGTTTTGATGGATCAAAATGTCGCTGAAAATGAGCTTGGAGTTCAGCAGGTGCAGGATCTGTTGTACCAGGGTGCCGAAGACCGGGTGGTCTTCGTTCTCGATATAGGTCAGCGTGCGTATTTGCGACGACAAGTAATTTTCCATCTGTACTCTGCTCTCCGGGCGTTGGGCATGATTTAGCTCTTCAGCTTCGGATATTTGAAGCCGGTGCATAAGTCCATACTGTAACGCTGATTGCCTTCAAGCACCAGTACGTGTTCGGGCGGCTCCTCGCCGGCCAAGGCGCCGGAGAACAGCGGCAAGCCCTCGCCCTTACGGATCAGGTCGTCACAACGCTCGTAGACGTTCGGGCAGCCGGTCTCGGCCAATAGGGCTTGGACGATCGGCACTTTCCAGGCGTCGACGCCGCCGGACTGGAACTGGCAAATCAAATAACCGTCGACGCCGCCCCAGCCGTGCACCAGCAGGCCGGACAGGCCGTCGTCCTCGCCCAGGATCACCGGCACCAGCGCGTTCGGGCCGGCGGCGC
>DATMSN010000904.1:0-8034 GCA_035565375.1 Duganella sp.
CCAGCCGCGCCGCCAGCGATCGCGTCGACGCGGGACTGTGCTGGCCCGATAGCACCAGCGCCGGCATGGTCAGGACGGCCAGGTCGGCCAGCGCGACCGGTTCGCCCAGCAGCGCCTGGAAGTCCAGCTTGACCTTGGCGATTTGCGCGATCATCTTGTCCTGGGCGGACGCCGGGGCCGCGTCGAACGAGCCCGGACGGTTCCAGTAGTCGATGAAGATGCGGGTGGCGTCGCGGTCCGTGGCGCAGGCCATGATGCCGCCGACGACGGTGACGATCTCCACCCGCGCCGCGTCATCCTCCGGCAGCAGGTGGAAGGCGACCGGCTCGAACAAGGTCAGCGTGCGTATGCGTTGCGGCATGCGGCGCGCCAGGTGCAGCGCGGAGACGCCGCCGAACGAGTGGCCGACCAGGTGGAACGGTTCGTCCGGCGCCAGATGGGTGGCGAGGGCGGTGGCGATGGCGTCCGCTTCGTGCGCCAGCGTATGGGTGTATGCTTCGTCCTGGTCCGCGCCGGAGGGATACGGCGCGCCGCCGTATCCCAGCAAATCGAGCGGAATGCAGCGGAAATCGGGTGTGAGCTGTTCGACCAGCGCGGCCCATTGGGCCTTGGAACTCATGGAGCTGTGCAGCAGGACAATGGCCGGTTTCATAGAGGACGTGAGAGTGAACGCAGCGCGGATTATACCGGTTCGCGCACCCGCCTTGAGAAAGCGCAAGGGCGCCCGTATGTACGGTGTTTACGATAGGAAAATGTATTTGTTCGCTAGCGTACAGCGGCGAGCGTCGACAAGGGTAAAGTAGAGGGATGGACAATTCAAAAAAAGTGGCCGGTCTCGCCGGCATCGTCAGCGTGCTGTGGATGGGATTGACGGCGGCGGTCGCGGCCAACCAGAAACGGCTGCTGTTCAATCCTCTCGGCAGCCGCCGCGAGGTGCTCAAGCCTTACAGCACCGGCCACCGCACGCGCCCCATCGTGGTGCGCTCCAAGGACGGCACCCGTTTGTCCGGATGGCTCATGACGCCGCCGGTGGCGGGGCCGCATCCGGGCGTGATCTATTTCGGCGGCCGCTCGGAGGAGGTGTCCTGGGTGGCGCGCGACGCCGGCAAGCTGTTTCCCGGCATGGCGGTGCTGGCGGTGAATTACCGCGGCTACGGCGATTCGCACGGCGATCCGGCCGAGGCCCACTTCGTCGAGGATGGCCGCATGCTGTTCGACTGGCTCAGCGAGCGTCACCACGTCGATCCGAAGCGCATCGCCGTCGTCGGCCGCAGCCTCGGTTCGGGCGTGGCGGTGCAGGTGGCGATGGAGCGCGAGGCCAACGCCATCGTGCTGATCACGCCCTACGATTCGATCCTGGCGATCGCCAAGCGCAAATTCAGGACGCTGCCGGTGGAGTACGTGCTGCGGCACAAATTCGAGTCGGTCAAGTACGCGCACCAGCTCAAGGCGCCGACCTACGTGCTGCGGGCGGCGTTCGACGACGTGGTGCCGCACTCGCACACCGATCTGCTGGTGCAGAAACTGGGCACCCTGCATGCGGACGAAATCGTGCCCGATTCCGACCACATGAACATCCCCTATCTGGAGGCGACGCAGCAGCGCATCGCCAGCTTCCTGGCCAGCCGCTTCAGCCAACCCGGCCAGCCGCTGGTGTGATCAGGCGGCGTGGCGCTGCGCCGCCTGCGGGCGCGCCGTCAGCTGCTTGTGCACCCGGCGCAGGCCCATCCAGACGGCCAGGATCACCACCGGCACCGCGACGCCTTGCAGGATGTCCGGATTGACCGGCAGGCCGCCGGCCTTCATCGCCTTGCCGGCATAGCCGATCAGTCCCAGCGTGTAGTACGAAATCGCCACCGCCGACAAGCCCTCGACCGCCTGCTGCAGCCGCAGTTGCTGGGCCGCGCGCGCGTCCAGCGATTGCAGGATCTTGCGGTTCTGGCGTTCCTGCTCGATGCCGACGCGCGTGCGCAGCAGGTCGTTGCTGCGGGCGATACGCTTGGCCAGCCCCTCCTGCCGTTGCGAGACCGAGGCGCAGGTGTGGATCGCCGGCGCCAGCCTGCGGCCCATGAACTCGGCCAGGGTCGGCACGCCGGCCATGCGCACTTCGCGCAGCTCGTGGATGCGCGCCTGCACCAGGCTGAAATACGCCTGCGACGCGGCGAAGCGGTAGCTGTTGTTGACCGAGAGTTTTTCCAGCCGCGCGGCCAGGCTGGTGATACGGTGCAGCAGGTTCTGCTCCTCGCGGGCGTCGGTGACGCGCGCGTCCTGCGACGGCGGCATGTCGGCCTGCACCAAGGTCGCGGTCAGGTCGGCCAGCTCGTTCTCTATGCCGTTCAACAGCGGCTGCGAGGCCTCGGCGTGCGGCAGGCCGAGGAGCGCCATCATGCGGTAGTTTTCGATTTCCAGCAGCCGTCCGACCAGGCGCCCGGCCTGGAATTCGCGCAGGCTCAGATCGCGCACGATGAAGCGGCTGAAGCCATCGGGCTGGATCAGGAAATCGGTCCAGACCTCGGCGCCGCTGCCAACGCTGCTGCCGACCAGCGATTTACCCTGAAACAGTTCGCTGATGGCTTGCTGGTCGGCGCCCGCCGCGTCGCCCCTGCGCAGCAGGACGTGCGAGGCGACGATGATTTTTCCATACAGGCTGGCCAGCCATTCCTGCGGCACGTGCTGCAGCGGCATGCGGTCGAACGACTGGCGCAAATCCAGCGCCGGATCGCCGCCCTCGACGAAGGTGTAGGTGGCGAACTCGGTGTGGCATTCCCACTTCAGGCGAAAACGTCCGAAGTCGTGGAAGAAGTAGCGCGCCTGCGGATGCGGCACGGCCACGCCGTAGTGGGTGCACAGCTGCTGCAGGATCTGGTGCTGCGTGCTGCGATGGTATTGCTGGGAAGGCTGATCCTGCTGCACGTAGAGCGCGAAATGGGTCAGGCTTTCCGGCGCTTGCAGCTGCAGGAACGGGCGTGAATGGATTTCGGCCGATAGCGGCACCCGCATCGGGTGGTTCAATTTGGCGAAATCGGCGGTGGCGCGGTAAGCGAGGGACATGACCTTCTCCGGTAGAACGGTATTATTAGTTATGAAAAAAAGCCGGATTGTTGCAATGCAGTATAAGCCACGCGGGGCGCGCCCACAACCGGGCGATGCGCATGGCGGTCATGCGTATCGGTGATGTTACCGGGGAAAACGCCCCCGGGTGATCACTTTTTTGAGGATTGCGATGCTAAGTTGGCCGCGCGCTGGCGGCCAGCGCGTTGGCCGACGGCTCGCCGCGCAGGTGGCAGGCCAGGTTGGCGAAGGTGACGGCGGCGATTTCGCGCATCGCTTCGGTGGTGAAAAAGCCCTGGTGGCCGGTCACCAGCACGTTCGGGAACGTCATCAGCCGCTGGAAGACGTCGTCGTCGATGATGTCGCTCGAATGGTCGTGGAAAAACAGGTCGCTTTCCTGCTCGTAGACGTCGATGGCCAGCGCGCCCAGGTGCTTGGACTTGAGCGCGGCGATGACGGCCATGGTGTCGATCAGCGCCCCGCGCGAGGTGTTGACCAGCATGGCGCCGGGCTTCATCAGCGCCAGGCTGTCGGCGTTGATCATATGGCGCGTGGCTTCCACCAGCGGGCAATGCAGCGAGACGACGTCCGATTGCGCCAGCAGCTGATCGAGCGTGACGCGGGCGGCGATGGCGCCCAGTTGCAGCTGCAACTGCGGCGCCGGATCGCTGACCAGCACCGTGCAACCGAGGCCCTTGAAGATGTGGGCGGCGGCGGTGCCGATCTGGCCGGCGCCGACGATGCCGACGGTCTTGCCGTGCAAGGTCATGCCGAGCAGGCCGTCGAGCGCGAAGTTCCCTTCGCGCACGCGCGCGTAGGCGCGGTGCGTGCGGCGGTTGAGTGTCATCACCAGCGCCAGCGCGTGTTCGGCCACCGCTTCCGGCGCATAGGTGGGCACGCGCGCCATGAACATGCCGAGCCGCTCGCCGGCCTGCACGTCGACGTTATTGAAGCCGGCGCAGCGCAGCAGCACCGCGCGCACGCCCAGCGCGTGCAAGGCCTGCAGCACCGGCGCGTCCAGGAGGTCGTTGACGAAGACGCAGACCACGGCGCAGCCTTGCGCCAGGGCCACCGTCTCGATGGTCAGGCGGTCGGTGAAATAGACGGCGTCGATCGGCGAGGGCGCGCCTTCCACGGCCGCGAGCCGCGCCTCGTCGAGAAAACGGCGGTCGTAGGGTTGGGCGCTGAAGACGGCGATTTTCATGTTGTCACGCTTCCAGGTCCGAGGTCCGGTACCCACAGCAGCAGGTCGGTGACGCCGATGTCGACGCCGGCCTGCGTCAGCAGCGTGCTGGCCTGGCCCCGGTGGTGGGTCTGGTGATTGAAGAAGTGCGCCACCACGCTGCCGAAGTGCTTGCGGTACACGTCGCCCCTGGTGCTGCGGTACTCGAAGCCGTGCGCCAGATCCGCAGCGGTGATCTGCTGCGCCCATGCGCTGATGATGGCGTCCAGTTGTTCGCGGTGGCGGCGCAGCGTGGGCAGGTCGTCGCCGAAGCTGTGCGTCAGGCCGCCCGGTTGCGGCATCCCGTCCATGGCCGCCAGCGCCGGAAAATTGGCCGGATGCGTGGCGAAGCGTTTGAGCCAGATGGTGTCGCCGGCCAGCAGGTGGTTCATGGTGCCGGCGAGGGAACCGAAAAAGGCCTTGCGGTCCGCCGTCAGTTCCCCCGGCGGCAGTAGCGCGGCCGCCGCGTAGAGGTTGCGGTTCATGTCGGCGTTGTACTTCGCCAGCAGGACAAAATGTTCAGGTGTGCTCATTCGCGCTCATTTGGTATGGCGTCCGGATTCGATTGCAGGAAGATGGCGTCGTTCACCTTGGACAGCATTTGCGCGCGCTCGTAGTCGCCCATGGACTGGTTGCCGTCGGCGGGGTCCAGCGTCGGCAGCAGGTCGCGCGTCATCGCCTTGCCGGATGGCGTGGTGTGGTCGCTTTTCAGCTTGCCGAACATGTATTCGAGGACCCGTGTCGAGCGGCTGGCCTGCATCTCCAGCGAGGCCTTGACCAGCTTGCCCTGGTCGTACTCGATGCTGGTGGTGCTGCTGGCCGATTCGTCGATCATCATGTATTTGTAGTTCTGCGACTGCGGCTCCAGGCCCAGCGCCAGCGTCGCCGTCGCCGATACCGGCGCGTGGTAGCGCGCTTTCAGGTGCGACTGCTGCTGCTGCGAGACCGCGAGGTCCATTTGCGAGCGGCCCGAAATTTTGGTCTTTTGCGTCAGCTCGTAGGCGAAGCTGTCCTTCTCGGTGGACTTGGCGGGATTGGACGCGACCTCGGTTTGCGTGATCGAGGCGGTGAAGTCCGCCAGTCCGGTGGTCGTCGCGCGATCGCGGTCGGTGAGCGGCATGTCGCGCGGCGCCAGCGCCGGGGTGCCGTAGTCGCTGTTCATGTCGACCAGCGCGTCCTTGAACATCGAGAGCATGGCGGCGTTGCCCTGGCCGCGCATGCCCGCCTGGTCGACCTGTTGCAGATAGCGGTTGAGCGCCTTGGCCTGCTGCTCCTTGCTTCCCCAACTGGCGGGCTGGCTGAGGTCCACCCCGATCTTGGCCACGCCGTCCGGGCCACTGAAACCGACCGTGCGCTTGGCGCTGTCGGCGTGGAATTCGAGCCGCTGCGTTTCCTTGGGATTGAGCTTGATCCCGCCTTTCAGATCGACCGACGCCAGGACGCCGCCGTCGAACTGCGTCAGGCCGGCCAGGTCGACGCGTGGCGGTTCCTCGGTCAAGCCGTCGACCGCTTTCTGGAACGCTTCCGACAGTTTGCCGAGGGCCTTGCGCTCGACCTCATTGAGCTTGCCGCTGCTTTTGGCTTCCACCGCGATGCTGTTGTCGCCGGCGTCGAGCGACAGCTCCACGGAGACGCCACTGCGGGTGGTGATGGTCAGGCCGATGCGGTTGTCGCCCATGCCGTGCTGTGACACCTGCGACGGCGACACCAGCATGTCGTAGGTATCCGCTTGCACGCCACCAGGGGCTTGCTGGATCGATTGCGAGAAGTCCTCGCCGTCGTAGGCGACCTGTTTGAGCAGTTCGCCGCCGAGGCCCTTCAGGCGTCCCGCCAGCGGCTGCTCGGCGAAGTTCCGCGCCATCAGCATGCTCGACGTGCTCCTGGTGCGGTTTTCCCAGACGACGGCCTTGGGCTGCCGCGCATCCTGGGTTGCGGCGCCGAGCGACACCGTGGTGGACGCGCCGCCGCCGGCCGTTCCGGAGACTTGGTTGGCCGCGGGCTGGGAGGGCGAGCGGGAAATCGAGGCGCTGGCGCCTATATCCCGATTCAGTGGAGTGATGGTCGTCATGAATCCATTATAGAACGAGGCGCGCGTCAAGGGGGGCGGGCGCGGTGCCACCCGATGCAATCCGTTTGTTGTTTAAGAGTAACAGAGTGTCGATTACCCTGTGGTTTAGGTCTATCATATTTGATCGTAGCGTATCCGGGAGGAGGGCCAAGATGCTCCAAATGTTCAGCAACATCAGTGTCAAACGGCGCCTGGTCATCGGCTTTGCCAGCATACTCCTGCTGTCGCTGATCGCGATCGTGGTCAGCGTCACCCGCCTGCACAGCGTGGCCGCGGCCACCCGCGAGATGCTCGACGAGCCGATGGCCACCGAGCGCTATTTGCAGGAGTGGTACCGCTACATGTTCGCGGCGGTGCCGCGCACGACGGCCATCATCATCAGCACCGACACCAGCCTGGGCGCCTATTTCGCGCCGGGCATCAAGGCCTCGTCCGATGCCTCCAGCGCGCTGCAAAAGCAGGTCGAGGCGCGAATGGACACCGATGTCGAGAAGTCGCTGTTCGCCGAACTGGGCGCGCGCCGCAAGGTCTTCCTCGGCTCGCGTGACGAGATCCTGGCCCTCAAGAAGGCCGGCAAGACCGAGGAGGCG
Source organism: Duganella sp. (assembly GCA_035565375.1). Taxonomy (GTDB): domain Bacteria; phylum Pseudomonadota; class Gammaproteobacteria; order Burkholderiales; family Burkholderiaceae_D; genus Rugamonas. Next base: position 6,932 of record DATMSN010000904.1, read on the forward strand.
CTGCAGCAGATGCGCGAGCGCTACATCCCCATCAGCGTCGCCTATCTGGCCTCGGCCGAAGCGCTGCTCAAGGAGCAGCGCCGCCAGATCGACGAGTCCACGCGGAACATCGAAGAGATCAATATCGCCAGCCGTAATTTGATGATCGCGCTCGGTGTCGTGATCCTGGTGCTGGGCGGGACGCTGTCATTCGCGTTGGGCCGCTCCATCGCGCAGCCGCTGGAGCGCGCGGTGGCGCTGGCGCGCCGCGTGGCGGCGGGCGACCTGACCTCGCGGGTGGAGAACCATGCGCGCGACGAAACCGGGCAGTTGCTCGACGCGCTCGGGCAGATGAACGGCAACCTGTCGCAACTGGTCGGCGACGTGCGCCTGTCCACCGACACCATCACCGTGGCGGCCCAGGAGATCGCCGCCGGCAACGCCGATCTGTCGGCGCGCACCGAGGCGCAGGCCGGCGCGCTCGAGGAAACCGCCAGCTCGATGGAGGAACTGACCAGCACCGTGCGGCAGAACGCCGACAACGCCCGCCACGCCAACGAACTGGTGATGGAGGCCAGCGGCATCGCGGTGCGCGGCGGCGACGTGGTCGGCCAGGTGGTCGAGACCATGGGCTCGATCAAGACCAGCTCCAGCAAGATCGTCGATATCATCGGCGTCATCGACGGTATCGCCTTCCAGACCAATATCCTGGCGCTTAACGCCGCGGTGGAGGCGGCGCGCGCCGGCGAGCAGGGGCGGGGCTTCGCGGTGGTCGCCTCCGAGGTGCGCAACCTGGCGCAGCGCTCGGCGTCGGCGGCGAAGGAGATCAAGGCGCTGATCGACGATTCCGTCGGCAAGGTCGACGAAGGCGGCCGGCTGGTGGACCGGGCCGGCCAGACCATGGGCGAGGTGGTGGCCAGCGTGCGGAAGGTGGCCGAAATCATGAGCGAGATCACGCTCGCCAGCGAGCAGCAGAGTTCAGGCATCGAGCAGGTCAACGTCGCCATCACCCAGATGGACGAGATGACCCAGCAGAACGCCGCGCTGGTCGAGCAGGCCGCGGCGGCGGCGGCCAGCATGCGCGAGCAGGCGCAGGCCTTGCTGGCGCAGGTTGGCCAGTTCAC
>DATMSN010000905.1:0-5111 GCA_035565375.1 Duganella sp.
GCAGCGGGAAGGCGCTTGCCACGGCCAGGGCGATCAACGACCGCACTGCGAAACCACTACTAATCTTGCTCATAAATGCTGCTCCCGGTTGTATAAGTTTGGATGGTTTTGTCGTTATCCCAATTATCGTAGCATGGAAAAAAATGACAGAAACCCACTTTTTAAGTGATCCGATTCATATCTATTTTGTATAAATAGCTAAATAAAATCGAATTTGTCGTACATATCGGGGCTGATGCATAGTAGTGGATTGCTTAAAAAATAGCCGCGACCCGAGCGAAACCGGGCATAGCTTGCAGGAAAGAAGGTACTTTGCCGAGGGCGGCCCGTTTCGCACTAGGCCGCTTGGCAGGCCGGGAGCGGCTTATCCGAATGGCACAAAGTTTTTCCAAAAGGACAAAAAGCAACAATATAAAAATATTTAATTTGGCGCCGACTGTTGCGGCGGTGCGACATGGCCATTCCTGGGGGCCTGTCGCGATGCGCGGGCGGGCGAACGATCGCTGCCTTTTAAACAAGCTTTCAGCGCGAGGTCGGCGCCGGCGTGGGCCAGGTCAGAGGGAAAGCTCTAGAAATCAGGGGGTTTGCCGCTATAAAACGCCGCGGGATTAGATGTTTCGCCCAATAAAAATATACAATATCGATCTTCCAGGAGCCTATTCATGAAACTTTCACAACTTAGTTTGACGGTTGCAGCGGTTTGCATCGCTGCCAGCGCGTCCGCGGCGGATCCCAAGCTGGCCGTCGTGTATGACGCGGGCGGCAAGTTCGACAAATCGTTCAACCAGTCCGCCTTTGAAGGCGCCTCGCGCTTCAAGAAGGAAACCAACATCAATTTCATCGAGGTGCAAGCCTCCAGCGACACCCAGGCCGAACAGGTGCTGCGCGGCCTGGCCCGCAAAAACCTGGACCTGATCGCCTCCATCGGCTTCGCCCAGCAGCAGGCCGTGCAGAAGGTCGCCAAGGAATTCCCGAAAGTGCGCTTCGTGCTGATCGACGGCGTGGCGCAAGGCGCCAACGTCAACTCCGTCACCTTCAAGGAAGAAGAAGGCTCGTACCTGGTCGGCGTGGCGGCGGCGATGGCCTCCAAATCGAAAAAACTCGGCTTCGTCGGAGGCATCGACATCCCGCTGATCCGCACCTTCTCGTGCGGCTACGCGCAAGGCGCGAAAGCGGCCGTGCCGAAGGCGGAAATCGTCTCCAACATGGTCGGCACCACCTCGGCCGCCTGGAACGACCCGGCCAAGGGCGGTGAGCTGGCCCGTTCGCAATTCGACCGCGGGGTCGACGTGGTGTTCGCGGTGGCCGGCGGTTCGGGCATGGGCACGCTGCAGACGGCCAAGGAAAAAGGCAAGCTGGCGATCGGCGTCGACTCGAACCAGAACCACCTGTACCCGGGCACGATGCTGACCTCCATGGTCAAGCGCGTCGACAACGCCGTCTACGACGCCTTCATGCAGGTCAAGAACGGCACCTGGAAGGCCGGCGTCACCGCCAAGGGCTTGAAGGAAGGCGGCGTCGATTGGGCGCTGGACGCCAACAACCGCCAGCTGATCACGCCGGAGATCGAGAAGCGCGTGCTGGGCGCGCGCAAGGACATCATCGACGGCAAGGTCAAGGTCATCGATATCCGCTCGGGCGCCGCCTGCCCGGTCTAACACCTGTTTGAATATAGAGCGCGCCGCCGGAGTCCTCCTCCGCGCGGCGCGTTTAACATTTTGCGTATTTTACCTAACTCCGCACCGAAAACGATCCTATGCAGCCAGCAGTAGAATTTCGCGGCATCTCCAAGCATTTCGGCGCCGTCAAAGCGAACACGGACGTCAGCTTCAGCATCGCCAAGGGCTCGATCCACGGCCTGGTGGGCGAGAACGGCGCCGGCAAATCGACTTTGATGAGCATCCTGTACGGATACTACCGCGCCGACGGCGGCGAGATCCTGCTCGACGGCCGCGCGACGCCGATCCGCAACAGCCAGGAGGCGATCGAACTGGGCATCGGCATGGTGCACCAGCACTTCATGCTGGTCGAAAATATGACCGTGCTCGATAACGTCATGCTCGGCAGCGAGGGCGGCTTCGCGCTCAAGTCCAAGCGCGCCGCCGTCGAGGCCAAGCTGCGCGAGATCTGCGCCCGCTACCGCCTCGACGTCGATCCGCTGGCCACCATCCACGACCTGTCGGTGGGCGCGCAGCAGCGCGTCGAGATCCTCAAGCAGATCTACCGCAGCGCCGGCATCCTGATCCTCGACGAGCCGACCGCCGTGCTGACGGCGCAGGAGACCGCGTCGCTGTTCGAGATCCTGCGGCTGTTCAAGGAGCAGGGCAAGACCATCATCCTGATCACCCACAAGCTGCAGGAAATCCTCGACATCACCGACACCGTCACCGTGATGCGCGGCGGGCGCGTGATCGGCGCCGTGCCGACCGCCTCCACCACCAAGGAGGACCTGGCCAACATGATGGTGGGGCGTCCGATCGAGAACAACCTGCCGCGCGCGCCGTACAATCCGGGCGCGCCGGTGCTGCGCGTGGAGGGCCTGCAGCTGCAAGACGAGCAGCACGTCAAGCTGCTGGCCGATATCGGCTTCACCCTACGCGCCGGCGAGATCGTCGCCATCGCCGGCGTGTCCGGCAACGGCCAGAGCGAGTTGATGGAGATCCTGTCGGGCATGCGCCTGCCGACCTCCGGCAAACTGGAGTTCCTCGGCAAGGACCTGCCGTTCGACGGCCGCACCGACCCGGACGGCCTGCCGCGCACCTTCCGCGAACTGGGCATCGCCCACGTGCCGGAAGACCGCCTGCGCGACGGCGTGGTGAAGGCCTTCTCGGTCATGCACAACACCATCCTCGGCTACCAGGACAAGCTGAAAAACAAATGGGGCCTGCTCAACTTCAAGGCCATCGCGGCCCGCTGCGAGGCGTTGATGAAGAGCTTCGACGTGCGGCCCAACAACCACGAGCTGCGCATCGGCCTGCTCTCCGGCGGCAACCAGCAAAAGGTGGTGATCGCGCGCGAAGTGCTGGCGCAGCCGAAGCTGATGCTGGTCGGCCAGCCGACGCGCGGCGTCGACATCGGCACCATCGAGAGCATCCACGCGCAGCTGCTCAAGCTGCGCGACGAGGGCGTGGCGATCTTGCTGGTCTCCGTGGAGCTGGAGGAAGTGCGCGCGCTGGCGGACCGTATTTTGGTCATGTGCGGCGGCCGCATCACCGGCGAACTGAAAATTGAAGAATTCGATACCACCCGCATCGGCTTGCTGATGGGCGGGATGCACAAATCATGAATAAAGACCTGCCACGCTGGGCGACCGCGTTCGTCCTGCCCCTGTTGAACCTGCTGTCGGCGCTGCTGGTGACCGCGCTGGTGATCCATCTGCTGGGCGAAAGCCCGACCGAATCGCTGGCGATCCTGGTCAACAGCGCCGTCGTCAATCCGGAAGGCCTGAGCTACACGCTGTTCTACGCCTCGACCTTCATCTTCACCGGCCTGGCGGTATCGATCGCCATGGAGGCGGGCCTGTTCAACATCGGCGCCGAGGGGCAGATGTATTTCGCCGGCCTGGGCCTGACCCTGGCCATGCTGACCTTCGACAGCGCGCTGCCGGCCATCCTGCTGATCCCGGTCGGCATCGCCGGCGCGGCGCTGTTCGGCGCGCTGTGGGCCTTCGTGCCCGGCTACCTGCAGGCCAAGCGCGGCAGCCACGTGGTGGTCACCACCATCATGTTCAACTACATCGCCGCCGCGCTGATGAACACCGTGATCGTCAAGCTGGTGCCGCCGGGCGAGCAGAATCCGGCCAGCCGCGCCTTCTCGGCCGCCGCCGAGCTGCCGCGCCTGGGCCAGTGGTTCCCCGCGCTGGGCGAGACCCCGCTCAACATCAGCTTCTTCCTGGCGATCATCGCGCTGGTGGTGTACGGCGTGGTGGTGTCGCGCTCCTCGTGGGGCTACAAGCTGCGCGCCACGGGCCTGAACAAGCACGCCGCACACTACGCCGGCATCCGCATCAGCAAGATGATCATCGTCGTCATGCTGATCTCGGGCGCGCTGGCCGGTCTCGGTTCGGTCAACTCGATCATGGGCTCGACCCACTACCTGTCGCTCAACTTCGTCGGCGGCGCCGGCTTCATCGGCATCGCCATCGCGCTGATGGGGCGCCAGCATCCGGTCGGCATCTTCCTGTCGGCGGTGCTGTTCGGCGCGTTGACCCAGGGCGGCTTCGACCTGTCGCTGGAAAAGCAGAACATCCCGCCCGAGATGGTGATCCTGGTCCAAGGCCTGATCATCCTGTTCTGCGGCGCGATGGAAAACCTGTACGCGCCGGCCATCGCCAAAATGCTCAAACTGAAGAAGTGAGAACGACATGACTTTTGACGACCTCCATATCGGCAGCATCCTGGTATCGACCGTCCGCAACGCGCCGGTGCTGATTTTCGCCGGCATGGCCGGCCTGTTCGCCGAACGTTCGGGCGTGATCGACATCGGCCTGGAAGGCAAGATCCTGGCGTCGGCGTTCGTCTCCGCCGCCGTCGCCTTCACCACCCAGAACCCGTGGTACGGCGTCATGGCCGGCATGGTGGTATCGATGCTGCTGGCCAGCCTGCAGGCCTACATCGCCATCACCCAGAAGGGCAACCAGCTGGTGGCCGGCATCGCCATCAACATCGCGATGAGCGGCCTGACCTTCGTGGTGGCGCAGTACTTCTTCCAGCAGGGCGGCCGCACGCCGGACCTGGGCGCGGCGCGCCTGTTCGACGTGGTGCTGCCCGGCTCCGCGGCGGTGGAGAACATTCCGGTGCTCGGCTGGGTCTACGCCCACCTGATCGGCGGCCACTCGGCGCTGGTGTACCTGGCCTTCGCGCTGGTGCCGCTGGTGCACTGGATCATCTACCACAGCCGCTTCGGCCTGCGCCTGCGCGCCTGCGGCGAGAACCCCCATGCGGCGGATGCCGCGGGCGTGTCGGTGGAATGGACGCGCTATGCGGCCATGCTGATTGCGGGCGTGCTCTGCTCCTTCTCGGGCGCCTATCTCGCCATCGTGCAGAGCGGCTTCTTCCTGCGCGACATGTCGGCGGGCGCGGGCTACCTGGCGCTGACGGCCATGGTGTTCG
>DATMSN010000906.1:0-1954 GCA_035565375.1 Duganella sp.
CACCGCTGACCGCGCCGCAGCTGAATCCGGACGGCACGCCGATGACGCCTGCACAACAGGCGGCCGCACAGGCAGCGCAGGCTCAGGGCGGACAGGCAGCAGGCGCACAAGGTGCAGCCGGAGCGAATGCCGCCGCCAACAATGCGCAGGCACAATCCACGCCGATGCAGCGCGACGTCACCACCAATTATGAAGTCGACAAGACCGTGCGCTACGAGACGCGCGGCATGGGCGGCCTGCGCCGCATGACGGTCGCCGTTGTGGTCAATTACAAACGCATCGTCGACAAGGACGGCAAAGTCACCATTAAAGCCTATACTCCCGAGGAGATGGCCAAGATCAACGACCTGGTCAAGCAGGCGATGGGCTACAACCAGGACCGCGGCGACGCCGTCAGCGTGGCCAATTCGCCGTTCGACGGCGTCGACCGGCCGTTCGAGCCGGCCCTCGACTGGTGGCGCGACCCGGCCAACCTGCCGATGGCCAAGGACCTGGCCAAGTTCCTGATCACCGCGCTGATCCTGCTGTACATCGTGCTGCGCATCGTGCGTCCGATGATGCGCCCGGTGTTCAAGAAGATCGACGAGATCAACGCGCCGGAGCCGGAGCCGGAAGAGCCGGAGGACGTGGTCGAGGAAGGCCCCGACGAGGCCCTCATCGCCGAGGAAGAGCTGCGCAAGATGGAAGAGAACACCGTCAAGACTTACCGCGAAAACCTGGCGATGGCCAAGAAACTGGCCGTCGAGGACCCCCGCATCGTTGCCAACGTGATCAAGGAATGGATAGGCGCAAATGACTGAGAACACCGGACTCCAAAAGGCCGCCATCCTGATGCTGGCGATGGGCGAGAGCGAAGCGGCCGAAGTGATGAAATACCTCGGCCCGCGCGAGGTGCTCAAGCTCGGCGCGGCGATGGCGACCATGAAGAACGTGCCGCACGAGGAAGTGGTCGGCACGCTCGACAACTTCCGCGAGATGGTCGCGGCCGCCTCGACCGTCGGCCTCGACTCCGACGAGTACATCCGCCAGGTGCTGACCAAGGCGCTGGGCGACGACAAGGCCTCGGTGCTGCTGTCGCGCATCCTGGGCGGCAAGGACGCCTCCGGCATCGAGTCGCTCAAGTGGATGGATTCGCAGTCCGTGGCCGAGTTGATCCGCAACGAGCACCCGCAGATCATCGCCACCATCCTGGTCCACCTCGAGCGCGACCAGGCGTGCGAGATTTTGAGCCACTTCACCGACCGCCTGCGCAACGACGCCGTGCTGCGCATCGCCACCTTGGACGGCGTGCAGCCGGCCGCGCTGCGCGAATTGAACGACGTGCTGACCAAGCTGTTGTCCGGCAACGAGAACATCAAGAAATCGTCGCTGGGCGGCGTGCGCACGGCCGCCGAGATCCTCAACTTCATGAGCGGCGAGCAGGAAGGTTCGGTGATGGACAACATCAAGAACTACGACAACGACATGGCGCAAAAGATCATGGACGAGATGTTCGTGTTCGACAACCTGATCGATATCGACGACCGCGGCATCCAGCTGCTGCTGCGCGAGGTGCAGTCCGAAATGCTGATCATCGCGCTCAAGGGCGCGTCGCAGGAGTTGCGCGACAAGATCTTCAAGAACATGTCGGCGCGCGCCAGCGAGATGATGCGCGAAGACCTCGAATCGAAGGGGCCGGTGCGCCTGTCCGAGGTCGAGACCCAGCAGAAACAGATACTGCAAATCGTGCGCCGCCTGGCCGACGAAGGCCAGATCGTGTTGGGCGGCAAAGGCGAGGATTCGTTTGTCTAATTTGCCCAAAGAGCAGCAAACCGCGTTCCAGCGCTGGGAAATGCGCTCGTTCGGCGACGAGCGCCCCAGCGTCGTCGCCAAGCGCCCGCCGCCGGTCGAACTGCCGACCGAGGAAACCGTCTCCGGCATCCGCGAGGAAGCGCGCCTGATCGGCTACGAGGAA
>DATMSN010000907.1:0-4129 GCA_035565375.1 Duganella sp.
CGGGAATTGCGCCTGCAGGAAGATGTCGGCCGCCGTGCCTTTCCACGGCTGGCGGTCGCCCAGCAGGCGGCCGTCGGCGCCGTCGTAATACAGCGCGGCCGTGCCGACGCCGCCGGTGCCGTGGTCGTTGCCGGGCGTGAAGAAGCTGACGCCGTAGATGCCGAACTCCTGCGAATAGAACACGGCGCCGGCCGGCTCCGCCCACTTGCGGTTCAGCGCCTCGTTGCCGGCGCGCGCGATCACCTCGGCGTAGCCCAGGCGTGGCTCGATCGGATGGTGCTTGTCGGCCATCGGACGGGTGTCGAACGGCGTCGGCGTCACCTGCGAGAAGGTCTTCATCACCGGCGCGAACACCTCGTTGTATAAATTGAGCGAAAACGCGGTGAAGGCGAGGATGAACAGCAGGGCCCAGGTCCACAGGCTGAACGCGCGGTGCAGGTCGAAGTTGAGCTTGTTGCTGCCGCCGCGCCAGCGCACCTTCCACGCCGGCTGCCAGCGTTGCCACCACGATTTGCCGGCCGGCGCCGGTTTGTCGCCGGCGATGTCGTCGCTGGCCACCGCGCGCGCGGCGTTGTCATTCCGCCGCCGCACCGGCAACGTCAGGTAGAAGCCGACGAAGCTGTCGAACATCCAGACGATGGCGATGCCGCCCATCAGCCAGATGCCCCAGCGGTCGATGCCCCACATTTCGGGAATGTGCAGCGTGTAATGCAGGCGGTACAGGAAGGAGACGAAGGTTTCCTTGGTGATCGGCCAGACGGCGCCCCATTCGCGCTTGCCCAGCTCGGCTCCGCTGGCGGGGTCGACAAAGACCTGGTTGAAGCCCGGCTCGGCCAGTTTTCGGGTGGCGGGGTCGACCCGGGGACTGATACCCAGCGCCAGCGATGCGCCCGCTTCGGCATGCAACGGGATATACGACACGCGCACGTCAGGGTAGCGCGCCTCGACCTGCCGCGCCAGCGCCAGCGACGATTGCGCCGGGCCCGGCGTGTGGGCTTCCATCAGGTGCGGGTTGAGCACGTCGTCGAGCTCGTGGTCCCACGAAATGATGGCGCCGGTGACGCCGCTGATAAACAAAAAGCCGGCGGTGAGCAGGCCGGCGTAGCGGTGAACCAAAGTCCAGAAGGCGCGCAAGGTAAGCTCCAACAATTAAATAAAAAAAGGACCGCGCCTACCCGGCCGCGGTCCCGTGTCGATCAGAAGCGGTACTTCAGCGTCACCGAGGCCGTGCGCGGCGCGGCGTAGGTGATCGCGCCGTACGCGGCGAACATGCCGAAGTGTTTCTTGTCGAGCGCGTTGTTGATGTTCAATTGCGCCGACAGTTGCTTGGTGATGTCGTAGCGCGCCATCAGGTTGACCAGGCTGAACGCGTCCTGTTCGATCAGCCCGTTGGTGCCGGCCGGCGCGTTCGGGTCGACCGTGTAGGTGCGGCCTTCCCAGTTGACGCCGCCGCCGACCGTCAGGCCGCTCAACTGCCCCGGCACCTTGTACGTGGTGTAGACGCGCAACAGCTTGCGCGGATAGATGCTGTTGACGGCGGCGCCGGCCGCGTCCTCCGCCTTGAACTGCGTGTAGCCGATGGTCGCGTTCCAGCCGCGCGCCAGTTCGCCCGACGCCTCCAGCTCGAAGCCGGTGCTGGTGGCGCCCTCGGCGGCGCGGTAGTACGCTTCCTTCGCCAGCGGACCGGCGCCGTCGCGGTCGACCGTGCCGGCCTCCTGCGCCAGGTTGTCCTGCTTGATGCGGAACACCGCCAGCGAAGTGTTCAGGCGGCCGCCGAAATGCTCGCCCTTGACGCCGGCCTCGTAGCTCTTGCCGACCACCGCGTCGAGCGTGCCGCCGCCGAAGTCCTTCTGGCTCTGCGGCTGGAAGATGTCGGTGTAGCTGACATAGGTCGAGTAGGTATCGTTGAGGTCGTAGACCAGGCCGGCGTACGGCGTCACTTCCTTGTCGTACTTCATCGTGTACGGCGCCGCGTAGCTGAGCGTGACGTCTTTCTGGTAGTTGGTCAGGCGCGCGCCCAGGATCAGCTTGAGCGGGTCGGCCAGCGAGAAGCGCGCCACGCCGTACAGGCCCTCCTGCCTGGTGACGCCGCCTTCGTAGAACGTTTGCGGACCCCAGGCCGGAGTCGGGTAGGCGGCCGCGTTCCAGTTGTTGAAGTCGCCCACGTCCGACGACTGCCCGCCGAAATCGGCGGCGCGGCTGTTGGCGTTGAACTTTTGCTTCGAGTGCATATAGCCGAAGGCCGCCTCGTGCTTGCGGCCGCCCAGCTCGAACGGACCGCTGGCGTGCAGGCCGACGTCGTCCTGCTTGGTGTGGGTGGCGTACGAGCCGGAGAACGCGAACATGCCCAGGCCGCTCACGCGGTCGGGCACGCCCGACAGGTACAGCAGGTGGGAATCGCTCTTGCGGTCGCCGTGGCTGTAGGTGGCGCGCACCTTCCAGCCGTTGTCGAAGCTGTGTTCGAGGTTAGCGAAGCCGTTGTTGTAGGACGTCGGCCAGTTGGTCCAGTCGGCGGCGGACGTCTTCGACACCGGCCAGTTGGTGCGCGTGCCGTCGGTGTACCAGAACGGCAAGCCGCCCCACATCGGGCCTTTCGGATCGGTTTCCTGGCGGCTGAAGCCGGCCGACAGCAGGGTCTTGGGCGTCAGGTCCACCTCGACGGTGCCGTAGAGGGTCTTTTTCTTGTCGCTGGCGTAATCGATCCAGCTGTCGGCTTGCTGGTACTCGCCGACCACGCGCGCGCGCACGTTGCCGGCCTGGGTCAGCGGAGTCGACACGTCGACCAGCGCGCGGCGCTCGTTGTAGCGGCCGATGCCGATCTCGGCCGAGCCGGTCAGCTCCCTGCTGGTGGCGCGCTTGCGCACCAGGTTGATCGCGGCCGACGGGTTGCCGGCGCCGGTCATCAGGCCGGTGGCGCCGCGCACCACTTCGACGCGGTCGTAGATGGCCAGGCTGCCGGCCACTTCGCCGGAGCTCCACGGCTGCTCCCAGGTGGTCGGGATGCCGTCGATTTGCAGGTTGGTGATGTCGAAGCCGCGCGCGGTGAAGCCGGCGCGGTTGGTTTCGTACTGGTTGACCGAGACGCCGGTGACGTTGTTGATGACATCGGTGATCGAGATGAGGCCCTGGTCCTCGATGCGCTGCTGGGTGACCACGGAGATCGACTGCGGCGTGTCGCGCAAGGACATGCTCAGCGGCAAGGCGGTGCGGGCGCGGCCGGTGGTGTACGAGCCGCTGCCCTCGGTGGTGTCGCCCATCTTGTCGGCGGTGACTTCGACCTGCGGCAGCACGGCGGTGTTCTGGCCGGCGATCTGCGCCTGGGCGATGAAGGGCATCGCCAGTCCCACGCAGACGGCGAGTCGGTTCAATGTGAGGCGCTGGTGGGCGCGGGCGTGCGTATTCATTGATTCCTGTTGTTAGTTTTGGCCGAACCCGGGGTGGGGATGGATTGTAATTACTGGTAATCCAATCGGAAACAGGAATGATAACGATTCTCATTCATAAGTCAAGGGAAATCGGCGGTCGGCGGCCCGGTGGCTATGCGGGAAACACGACGCGCGCGCTCAGGCCGCGCGCGCCGTCGGGCCTGTCCCGTAGCGAAATGCTGGCGCCGATCTGCTGCGCGATCGACGCCGTGATCGCCAGTCCGAGGCCGGAACCGATCTCGCCGTTGCCCAATATCCGGTAGAACGGGTCGAACACGCGCCCGCGCTCTGGCGGCGGTATGCCGGGCCCGGTGTCATCGACGTCGAGCACCACGCGCCCGCCCCGTTCGGCGACGGTGAGGTCGACGCGTCCGCCCGCCGGCGTATAGCGGATGGCGTTGTCGACCAGGTTCTTGACGAGGATTTTGATGTCCATCAGGCGCCCGGCGACCGTCGGGTCCGCATCCCCCACCACGCCGAGGTCGATCGCCTTGGCCTCGGCCAGCGGCACCAGATCCTCCAGGCATTCCTGGATCGCTTTTTTCAGCGAAACGCGCGCCCATGGTTCGCCGCCGGATTCCTGGGTGCGGGCCAGGGCCAGCAACTGATCGAGCAGGACGCCGGTGCGCGACAGGCCGGCCGACAGTGTCCCCAGCCGTTCGCGCGCCTCGCCGGGCATGTCGCTGGCCGCCAGCCGTTCCGCC
>DATMSN010000908.1:0-4569 GCA_035565375.1 Duganella sp.
GATAATGGCGGTCTTGACTGTTCTTTAGTCGCTGTTGCCCAGCACTGCGGCTTTCCAGCCGCCGCGCTCCACCGCGCCACTTATCCTGTTAGGCCATGAAAAAACTCATCAACCCCAAAAATGAGATCGAGCAAATCCTGCTTGGTTTTAAGCGCACCTTCTATACGGTGGGTGCGTTCAGCGCCGTCATCAACCTATTGATGCTTGTGCCGTCGTTGTACATGTTGCAAGTCTATGATCGAGTATTGACAGCCCGTAACGACATCACCCTGCTGATGTTGACGCTGATGATGCTGGGCGCTTACATCTTCATGTCGGCGCTTGAACTGGTGCGCAGCTTTGTGCTGGTGCGCGTTGGCGCCCGTTTCGATATGTCGCTCAACAAGCGTGTCTACACCGCCGCGTTTGAACAGAATTTGAAAGCGGCGGGCGGCAATGCCGGTCAGTCGCTAGCCGACCTGACCAATCTGCGTCAGTTCCTCACCGGGAACGCGTTATTCGCTTTTTTCGACGCCCCGTGGTTTCCGATTTATTTGTTCGTTATCTTCATGTTCGAGCCCTCGCTGGGTGTCTTCGCGCTGTGCGGCACGTTGCTGCTGGTGGTGTTGGCTGTGGTGAATGAAAAAGTCACCCACAAACCGCTCGCCGACGCCAATACGATGGCCATCAATGCGAACAACCTGGCCACCAACAACTTGCGTAACGCCGAAGTCATCGAATCGATGGGGATGCTCCCCAATTTGATGGGCCGATGGTTCAAACTGCACGGTAAATTCCTTCATTTACAGGCTGAGGCGAGCGAAATCGCTGGACGCATTTCGGCCGTGACCAAGTTTGTGCAGCTGTCGTTGCAGTCGTTGGTGCTTGGTTTCGGTGCTATGTTGGTGCTGGAGAACCGCATCACCGCGGGCATGATGATTGCCGCTTCGATTCTTGTAGGGCGCGCGCTGGCGCCAGTGCAGCAGGTGATCGGAGTTTGGAAGAGTTGGGCCAGCACGCGGAGCGCTTACGAGCGCCTGAGCGCGCTGCTGGAAAAACACCCCGCGCGCGCGGCGGGCATGGAGCTGCCCGCGCCGACCGGCGCGATGGCGATCGAAGGCGTGACCGCCGCGCCGCCCGGCAGTACGGTGCCAGTGCTGCGAGGTGTAACGTTTGCGCTGGACGCGGGCGACGTGCTCGGCATTGTTGGTCCCAGCGGTTGCGGCAAGTCGACCTTGGCGCGCCTGCTCGTCGGGGTTTGGCCGGCGGCGATGGGTAAGGTGCGTCTGGACGGTGCCGACATTTATCAATGGAACAAGAGCGAATTGGGTCCCCATATCGGCTATCTTCCGCAGGATGTTGAGTTGTTTGGCGGTAGCATCGCGGAAAACATCGCCCGCTTCGGCGACATCGATAGCGAGAAGGTGGTCGACGCGGCAAAGCGCGCCGGCGTTCATGAGCTGATCCTGCATTTCCCTAAAGGCTACGACACCTTGTTGGGTGACGGCGGCGCCGGCCTGTCTGGCGGTCAAAAACAACGCCTGGGCCTAGCCCGCGCCATGTACGGCGACCCATCGCTGTTGGTGCTCGACGAGCCAAACTCCAATCTGGACGAGCCTGGCGAGGCCGCGCTGGTGCACGCTGTGAACGCCCTGCGCCTGCAGGGTAAGACCGTGGTACTGATCACGCACCGAAACAACGCGATCGCGGTAACCACCAAGCTGTTGGTTTTGCGAGACGGCGCGGTGGCGGCTTTCGGCCCGACCAATCAGGTGCTGGCGGCAGTGCAAGAGCAGCAGCAAAAACATTTGGCCGCGCAGCAGCAGGCAAGCGCGCAGCAGCAACAGGCGGCGCAAGCGGCGATGCAACAGGCTGCGGCCGAGCAGGCGGCTGCCAGCAAGGCCGCACTGCAGCAGGCGGCTGATATGGAAGTCCAGCAGCAGGCCGCCGAAGCGGCTGCAAAAGGGGAATGAGCATGACCAGTATTATCAAGAAACCGGAAGGGGCGCCGGTTGAAGTAATCGCCCATGATGTGACGCCGCTGACGGTCAATACCGATATCAAAGCTTATGCCCGGGCGGGATGGTTGATCGTATTGGTCGGTGTGGTTGGCTTCCTGGTGTGGGCCTGCTTCGCTCCACTGGACAAAGGTGTCCCAATGAGTGGCTTCGTCGCCAAGGAGGGCAATCGCAAGTCGATCCAATTCCTCACCGGCGGAACGGTGCAGGATATCCTTGTCAAAGACGGTGACTTGGTCAAGGCCGGGCAAGTCCTGGTGCGCATGAACAGTGTACAAGCCGATTCCGCTTTGCAGATTTCGATGGCCCAATATTTGACCCAGCGCGTTACCGAGGCACGCCTGACGGCTGAGCTGACGGGCGCGCGTTCAATGTCGTTTCCGACCAAGATCAAAGAATACAAGGACGACCCGCGTGTGCAGGAACACATGAGCCTGCAACAGCAGCTATTTTCGGCCCGCCAGCTCGCGTTGCAGAGCGAGCTTTCCGGCATGGAACAGAGTATCGGCGGTCTGGAGGCCCAGTCGCGGGGACTGGAAGCCGCCCGCGCCGCCAAGACGGAGCAGCAGTTGATTTTAAAGGAACAGGTCGACAACAGTCGCGAGCTGGCGACCCAAGGCTATGTGCCACGCACGCGTCTGCTTGAGCTGCAGCGCGCCTATGCGCAGCTTGCCGGCGAAATCGCGGAAGATACCGGCAATATCGCGCGCTCGCGGAGCCAGGCGGCCGAGCTAAAATTACGCCGCGTACAGCGTACGCAGGAATATCAAAAAGAAGTGCGTAGCCAACTGTCCGACATCCAAAAGGAAGCGGACGCCTTGGAGGCGCGGATCAAGGCGCAGAGGTATGAAGTGGCCAGCGTCGAGGTCAAAGCGCCGGTCGATGGCATCGTTGTCGGGAGTAGCGTGTTTACCAAGGGCGGCGTGGTCTCGCCGGGGGCGCGCATGATGGATCTGGTGCCGGTCGATGATGCGCTCGTCGTTGAGGGCAGTTTGCCGGTTAATTTGGTTGACCGCGTGCATACCGGTTTGCCGGTTGAACTGATCTTCTCGGCGTTTAACTCCAACCGTACGCCTCACATCGCCGGCAAAGTGATTCAGGTGGCCGCCGACCGCACGGTTGAGGAGCGCACCGGCGCGGCCTTTTACAAGGTCCGTGCGCGTGTCACGCCGGAAGGCGCCAAGCTGCTGGCCGATAAAAAGCTGGTGGTGATTCCAGGTATGCCGGTGGAAATGTTTGTCAAAACGGGTGAACGTACCATGATGAGCTATCTGCTTAAGCCTGTGTTCGACCGGGCTAAAACCTCGATGACGGAAGAATGACCATGACGCGTCCCTTGACTTCGCGCCGGCTGCTGCCGCTGGCGTTGGCCGCTGCCGGTCTGTTGCACGGCGCCAGCGCCAGCGCGCTGGGCTTGCTGCAAGCCTACGACGCCGCGCTGAAAAACGACACCGCCTACCGCGCCGCCTACTACCAGAACGAGGGTGCCCAGGAGAACCGCATTCTGGGCCGCTCCGCCTTGCTGCCTTCGGTCAACGGTGCCTACTCAGGCAGCCAGAACCGCACCACGATCGAAGTGGGTGCGCGCAAATTCCCGCAGGACTATTTGTCCCGCTCGGCGACGGTGCAGGTGCGCCAGCCCTTGTTCAGCATGGACGCGTGGGCGCGCTACAAGCAGGGCGCGGCGCAGAGCGAATATGCCGCCGCCCAGTTCGACAGCCAGGCGCAGGAGGTGCTGATGCGCGTGCTCGGCGCCTACTTCGAGGTGTTGTTCAAGGAGGACCAGATGGCGTTCGCCAAGACCGAGCGCGACATGTACATCGAGCAAAAGAACGTCAACGAGCTGCTGTACAAGAAGGGCGAGGGCACCCGCACCGACCAGATCGAGACGCAGTCGCGGCTCGACCTGGCCGAGGCCCAGGTGCTGGAGGCGCAGGACGCGCTGGTCAGTTCGCTCGACACCTTGGCCACCATCGTCGGCGCCGAGGTGGCCCCGGGCAGCCTCGACCACATGCGTCCGGGCCTGAACGTGGCGCGCGGCGACATCAAGGGCTTCGACGCCTGGCGCGAGATGGCGCTGGCGATGAACCCGGACATCCGCGCACAGCAAAAGAACATCGAGATCGCCAAGCAGGAGGTCAACAAGCAGCGCGCCGGCCACCTGCCGCGCGTCGATCTGATTGGCACCTACGGCAAGACGGCGTCCGACACCTTGTCGACCATCGACCAGGACACCAAGGTGCGCAGCATCGGCTTCCAGATGAACATCCCGCTGTACAGCGGCGGCGCGGTCAGCGCCTCGACCCGCCAGGCGGCGGCCGCCAGCGAGAAGGCCAAGGCCGACCTGCAGGGGCAGACCGACAAGATCCTGCTCGATCTGCGCAAGAGCTACAACCAGGTCGTCAGCAGCCAGCCGCGCATCGACGCGCTGGAGAAGGCGGTGGCGTCGGCGCAGTTGCTGATCACCGCCACCGAGCAGAGCATCAAGGGTGGCGTGCGCATCAACCTCGATCTGTTGACAGCGCAGCGCCAACTGTTCGCCGCCAAGCGCGACCTGGCGCAGGCGCGCTAC
>DATMSN010000909.1:0-1688 GCA_035565375.1 Duganella sp.
GGCGGATGTCGGACGCCAGCGCCAGCATCGCGCCGGCGCCGGCGCAGATGCCGTCGACCGCCGCCACGATCGGCTGCGGACAGGCGCGCATGGCTTTGACCAGATCGCCGGTCATGCGCGTGAAGGCCAGCAGGCCCGGCATATCAAGCTTGGTCAGCGGGCCGATGATGTCGTGCACGTCGCCGCCGGAGCAGAAGTTTTCGCCGGCGCCGGTGATCACCACGGCCTTGATGTCGTCGGCGTGCGCCAGCGCGCGGAACAGGTCGCGCAGCTCGGCGTAGGAGTCGAAGGTCAGCGGATTTTTCCGGTCGGGACGGTTCAGGGTCAGCGTGGCCACGCTGCCGTCGGCCTCGAACAGAAAATGGTTGGCCCGGTAGCCCGCCAGCGTGACGCGGTTGCCGGACAGGTTGTGGGCTTCGCCAGGGAGATAGCGCATGGTGTGGTCCTTATTTTTGGTCGGCGTTGCGGTCGGCCGGACGGTCGGCGGAACGATCGGCTGAATACAAGTGCTGCTTCATCTGCGACAGCAGGTCGATCAACCGGCCCTTGTCGGCGCTTGGCATGTCCTGCAGCAGTTCGGCGATCCAGCCCTCGTGCACCACGGCCATCTCGGCGAAGGCGCGGCGCCCGGCCGCCGTCAGCTTGACGCTGTAGGCGCGGCCGTCCTTGGGATCGGGCACGCGCACCACCAGCTTTTCCTGTTCCAGCTGGTCGGTGATGCCGGTGATGTTGCCGCCGGTGACCATCATCCGTTTCGACAGCTCGCCCATGCGCAGGCCCTGCGGATAGCGCTCCAGCTGCGCCATCAGGTCGAAGCGCGGCAGCGTGATGCCGAAGGTCGCGCGCAACCGGCCACGGATCTCGTTTTCGATCTTGACCGTGCACGACAGCATGCGCAGCCACAGCTTGAGCGACTGGTGGTGGTCCTGCGTGAGGCGGCTGGCCAGGTCGAGCACCGGCGCCTCGTCGGCCGCCGGCTCCTCCCGGGCAGACCGGTTGTCGTCGTCCTTGTCTTGATCGTTGTCTGATATGGGCATAGCGTCCTTGTGCTTCACATGACTTCACCGCCGGCGACGGCGATGGACTGTCCATTCATGGCGGCCGATTCGTCCAGGCAAAGCCAGACGACGGCGTTGGCCACCTCCTCGCTTCGCACCAGCCGTTTTTGCGGATTGCCGGCGGCCAGTTCGGCACGGGCCTCTTCCTCGCCGCGGCCGGTCTTGGCGACGATGTTGGCGACGGCTTCGCGCACGATATCGGTGTCAGTATAGCCGGGACAGACGGCGTTGACGGTCACGCCCTTGGCCGCCACCTCCAGCGCCAGCGCGCGCGTCAGCCCGACCACGCCGTGTTTGGCGGCGGTGTAGGCGGTGGCGTAGCGGTAGCCGGTCAACCCGGCGGTCGAGGCGACGTTGACGATGCGTCCCCACTGCGCCTCCAGCATGGCGGGCAGCGCCGCCTGGGAACAGTGGAAGGTGCCGGTCAGGTTCACATCCAGCATGCGTTGCCACAGCGCGGCCCCGGTTTTGCCGAACGGCGCGGCGGCGGCCTGGCCGGCGTTGTTGATCAGGATATCGATGCGGCCAAAGCGTTCGGCGGCGGCGGCGAAACCGGCGCGCACCGAGTCCTCGTCGGCGACGTCGAGCACCTGGGTGGCGATTTCGGCGCCCTGTGGCGACGTGGCGGCC
>DATMSN010000910.1:0-13818 GCA_035565375.1 Duganella sp.
AGTACATCGAGATTTTCTACAACCGCCAGCGGCGCCATTCACGCCTTGGCTACGTATCGCCGGCGTCGTTCGCTGAGAATTTCAGAAAACAGGCGCTGGCTGCTTGAAACGGACGTGTCCACTATTGACAGTACACCTCAGACAACCTGTCTCGCCGCTGCGCGGTCCCGCCATAATTCGTATCCTGTTCGTATCCCATCGGCGGCCGGCCGTATCCCATTTGTATCCCGTTCGTATCCTGCCGAAAAAGCCGCCCGGTGGCGGTGCCGCCGTTGGCGACGGCCAGCCAGGGCCGGTGCGGGGAGTCCCTGCGCCCCCGCCAATTCCTCACACATCACGCAACCTTCGGTTTCCGAAGAAACCCAGAAACCCATGCTGCGCTCGGTTTCTTCGGAATACGGGGTCGCTGCGCTCTGTCGACGAGCGCTTCCACGTCCATACCTTCGACCTGTACCAGGCCAAGGCGAGATCGGCGTTCATCAAGCAGGCCGGCATCGAGCTGGGCGAGGCCGAGGACGTGCTGAAACACGATCTTGGCCGCGTGCTGCTGAAACTGGAGGAGCTGCAAACGGCCAACCTGCAAGCGGCGCTCAAGAAGGAGGACGCCGGGCCGGTCCTGACCGACGCCGAGCAGGCCGCCGCCCTGGAGCTGTTGCAGTCGCCCGAACTGCTGGCGCGCATTCTGGCCGACTTCGACGCCTGCGGCGTGGTGGGCGAGGAGACCAACAAGCTGGTGGGCTACCTGGCCGCCGTGTCGCGCCAGTTGGACAAGCCGCTGGCGGTGCTGATCCAGTCATCGAGCGCCGCCGGCAAAAGCTCGCTGATGGACGCGGTGCTGGCCCTGATGCCCGACGAGGCGCAGGTGCGCTACTCGGCCATGACGGGCCAGAGCCTGTTCTACATGGGGGAGACCAATTTAAAGCACAAGATACTGGCGATTGCCGAGGAGGAGGGAGCGGCGCAGGCCAGCTACGCCTTGAAGCTGCTGCAATCGGACGGTCAGGTGAGCATGGCCAGCACCGGCAAGGACGCCACCACGGGTTTGCTGACGACCCACGAATACAAGGTCGAGGGGCCGGTGATGCTGTTCCTGACGACCACCGCGATCGACATCGACGAGGAACTGCTGAACCGCTGCGTGGTGCTGACGGTGAACGAGAGCCGCGAGCAGACCCGCGCCATCCACGCGATCCAGCGCAACCGGCAAACCCTGGAAGGCTTGCTGGCCGACGAGGACCGCGACGCCATCCTGGCCCTGCACCGCAACGCGCAGCGCCTGCTGCAACCGCTCAAGGTAGTGAATCCCTACGCCGACCAGCTCACCTTCCTGGACGACAAAACGCGCACGCGGCGCGACCACATGAAATACCTGTCTCTGATCCGCGCCATCACCTTCCTGCACCAGTAAAGTTAAGCCAACACCTGAAGCTACGTACCCCACCAATCCTGATAACACGATTTTGATCCTAATAGCGACAAAGGTACTAGTAAAATCCGGCAGCTGATAAGATGTGGAGAGACCAAGGCATGGATTTACATGAAGTCAAAGCAATATCTAGTTTTTTCAAATTCTCTAGCTGAGGAACGGTAGCATATGCAGTTCAAAGTTAAAGTGTATCAGGCTGCTGAAGGCGTCTCACTTTTGAACTTGGTAGCCGCAAACGCTACTGAAGCAGCTTCGCAAGCTCAGCAACAAGGCTATCAAGTGCTTTCGACGCGGCGGAAACTCAGCTTTGCGAAATTTTCGAGAAGTCGGTCTATGTCGATTGCGCTGTTCAGCCAAGAACTCGTTGCGTTGCTGGATAGCGGACTTAGCCTGATTGAATCCATTGAGATGCTAGCTCGTAAGGCCCGTCATACCGAGTCGCGGCACACATTGGATTCATTGTTGCGTTTGCTTCAAGAGGGGCAGTCATTTTCCAAGGCGCTGGAGAGCATGCCGGACGCCTTTCCAGTGCTTTATGTCGCTACGATGCGCACTTCGGAACGTACCGGCGATTTAGCTGCGGCGCTGCGCCGATTCCTTGCGTATCATCGGCAATTGAATCTGATACGTGAGAAGGTTGTTGCTGCATCGGTCTATCCGGCGCTATTGCTGGGTGTGGGTATGATCGTTGTGCTGTTCTTGCTCGGATATGTGGTTCCCCGCTTTAGCCTTGTGTACGAAGACCTTGGCCGCAACCTGCCGTGGATGTCGCGGATGTTGATGCAATGGGGACAGTTCATTGCGCGCTATGGCTGGCAGATGGGTCTTGCGACCGTCGGTGTGATTGGGGGTTGCGTCTATTTGGTGACACGGTCCGCAGTGCGTGCGCGCGTTTTGAAGGGGTTTTGGGCGCTTCCTGTCCTCGGCGAAAAGATTCAGCTATATCAGTTGGCGCGGTTTACACGCACCTTGGCGATGCTGGTGAATGGTGGCATTCCATTTGTCGCTGCACTTGAAATGGTGCGTGGATTGCTTCACCAACCGGCATTGCAAGTTGGCTTGTCCAAAGCGATCAATTTGGTGCGGGAGGGACGTTCCGTCTCAGACGCTTTCGCTGCCAATGAACTGGCTACCGAGGTCGGCGTGCGGCTGTTGACCGTCGGCGAGCGTTCCGGGGAACTCGGCCAGTCGCTAGAGCGAATTGCTACCCTGTATGACGATGAGATCGCACGCTGGGTCGACTGGTTCACCAAGTTATTCGAGCCTGTCCTGATGATTGGCATCGGCTTGGTGATCGGTGTGATTGTCGTCCTCATGTATCTCCCTATCTTTGAACTTGCCAACAGCCTCCAATGATCTCGCAAGCCACGATTTCCACCGCAGCGATTGAAAAAGCACGCTCTCGGGCGCAGGCAGCGAAGCTGCGCCTGACGGATGTGCTGGAGGAGGATCTTGATCTTCCTGCCGCCGAGTTCACGCGACGCCTTGGCCTGACCTTGCAGTTCCCCATCGTTGAGATGGAGGCCTTATACAAGCTGGCGCCTGCGTTTGAGCTGCTATCGTTTCACGAGGCCGTTCAGCGCAACTGCTTTCTCATGCGGGACGAAACCGATCTGGTCTGCGTCGTCGCTGATCCTTTTGATCTCGGCTTGCAGCTTTTTATTGATGCGATTACTTCCGAGGTCGTATACCGCGTGGCGCACAAGGCCGACCTGGCCGCGTATTTCGCGATGCACGAAGAGACGCTGCGTGCGATCGACAGTAATGCTCATGGTCAGGCGGATGAGGTCGGCGCTAACGGCGGTGTGGCGGACCTCTCGCTGGCATCCATTGCTGAGGACACGAGTCCGGTAATCAAACTGGTCAATTCCACGATCTATGACGCCCTAAAAATCGGGGCGAGCGATATCCATATCGAGACTACCCAAGCCGGTTTGCAGGTCAAGTATCGGATAGACGGGGTGTTAGCCAGCATTATTACGGTGCCGGGCGTGGCGATGGCCGAGCAGGTGGTTTCGCGCATCAAGGTGATGGCTGAACTGGACATCGCCGAACGTCGCATTCCGCAGGACGGCCGCTTCAAGCTGTCGGTCAAGGGCCAGGAGATCGATTACCGGGTTTCCATCATGCCTAGCCTGGTCAGCGAGGACGTTGTTATCCGGGTGCTCGACAAGCGTACGTTGACGGATCAGGTGCAAGGTTTGCGTCTGGATTTGCTGGGGTTCGACCCGATGTCGCTGGAGGAAATTCGCCTCCTTGCCACCAAGCCCTACGGCATGCTGCTGGTTACCGGCCCCACGGGGAGCGGCAAGACCACCACGATGTATGCGGCGCTGTCGGAGATTAACAATGGACAGGACAAGATCATTACGATTGAAGATCCCATCGAATATCAGCTGCCCGGCGTGTTGCAGATTCCCGTCAATGAAAAAAAGGGCCTGACCTTTGCGCGCGGGCTGCGTTCGATTCTGCGTCACGATCCTGACAAAATACTGGTCGGCGAAATTCGCGATCCGGAAACCGCGCAAATCGCGGTGCAGTCCGCGCTGACGGGGCACTTGGTGCTGACCAGTGTGCACGCTAATAATGTGTTCGATGTGCTGGGCCGCTTTTTACATATGGGCGTTGACACGTATAGCTTTGTGTCTGCATTGAATGGGATTTTGGCACAGCGTTTGTTGCGGCTGATTTGCACCCAATGCAAGACTTCGTACGAACCTGCGCGCGAGGAATTAGTGGCCTCGCGTATCACTGAGGAACAAGCTGCCACCATGACCTTCTGCCGAGGCAGAGGTTGCGGCCATTGCCGCGGTAGCGGCTATAAAGGCCGGCATGCCATCGGTGAGGTTCTGATGCTGAATGACGAGCTGCGTGAGTTGATCGTATCGCGAGCGCCTATCCGCAATATCAAGGAGGTAGCGCGCGCGAATGGGACGCGCTTCTTGCGCGAGTCCGCATTGGATCTTGCCGCCGCAGGCCGGACGACATTAGAGGAAATTAATCGTGTTACCTTCGTTGACTAGGCGCTTGCGCATAGAGCTGCGGGCCGCGTTCGTTACGGTCGCGACTGTTGAGCGGGGCTGGCGCCGCAAAGCCGGCAAGTCGCAGACTATTTCCTTCTCCGGTAGCGGCAATGCAGGCGACTGGGTTCCCGCCATCGCGGCCCTGCGTTCGTGGATGGCCGATCACAAGCCCTCCGTCTCGGATGTCGAACTTGTATTGTCGGATCGGTATGTGCGCTATCTGCTGGTTCCGTGGCATGACCATATCAAGACCTCCGCCGAGATAGCCGCGCTGGGCCGTGCCTGTTTCGCATCGGCTTTCGGGCCTGTAGCGGACGGCTGGGACGTGCAGCTGGATCTGAGCGAGTACGGTGCGCCGGGCATCGCCTGTGCGATAGATCGCGAACTGCTACAGGAGCTGAGGACGATTTGTAGCGCTCATACACTGCGCCTGGCGGTCGTCGTACCGGCATTTATGCAGGTGTTTAACCAGCGCCGTGCCCAATTGGCGGGCGTCGCGCTCATTGCGGTGGTCGAGGAGGGCAGGTGCGTGCTTGCCAGCATACGGGACGGCAACTGGCACAGCATACGATCGCTGGCGGCAAATGACATTGCCACTTTGATAGAACGCGAGATATTGCTGCAAGGGTTGGCATCAGACGTGCCCCGCCATGTCCACGCCCTCGACGGCGCGATGGAGGCGGCCGAATGCGCGCACTGAGATTCAATTTTTCGGGTGGACGCACGCAAATTCAGCGCGCCGGCAACGTGTTGCTGTGCATTGTCCTGCTGGCCGGTGGCTATCTCCTCTGGCAGTACGCGGCCGTGCAGCAAGAGTTGAAAGCGCTGCAGGTCAAGCGTGATGGTTTTCAGCGCGTACGCCATGTCGATAGCGGCCATGAAAAGACACCGTCCCCGGCCTTGCCCCTTCGCGAGGCCGAGATTGGCTACGCAAACCGGGTTATCGAGCGTTTGGCCTTGCCTTGGGACCGTCTGTTCAACGAAATGGAAAACACGGTCGACGCGCAAGTGGTGTTACTGGGTGTCGAGCCGAATGCTGAAAGTGGGCGCATTACTTTTACGTCGGAAGCGCGGGATCTGCGGGCAATGTTGGACTATGAACGGCGCCTCATTGTTAGCGAAGTGCTGCGTGACGCGCATGTTCAAAGCCATCAGGTGCAAATGCAGGATCCGCAACGACCGGTCCGGTTTGTTGTGGAAGCAACTTGGCTTGACGGCGCGGGTAAGAATCGTCGTGATCTGAGTAAATGAAAGTTATAATCGAGAACTTATCAGGATGTCTGCGCTTCCCTCTGCCCGCATGAAACTGCCTAGCGTGCCCCAATTACTCTGGATCGCCAGACGAACTACTCAACGGATTGGATGGGGGGGCGTTGCTGCGGCGTTCATCCTGGCGGCTATCGGAACTCTGGTTTTGGTCGTGTTATTGCCAGCGAGGGAGCATCTAAGACTGGCGCAACGAGAGGTTGTCGAACTTCGCGCGCAAGCCGGGGTTGCCAGCCGGGTCGCCAAGCCAGCCGTATTTGGAACGGCGGCACAGTTCAACGAGTTCTATCGCGCTTTCCCGCCGCGCGCGGCGATGCCGGATTTGGTGGAAAAGCTGTACGTGGCGGCGGGCGATCATCACATCGGCCTCGAGCGCGGGGAGTACCGGCTGATCGCTGACAAAGGCGATTATCTAACACGGTATGAACTGGTATTGCCGGTGAAGGGCGATTACGTTTCGATACGAAAATTTGTTGTGCAGGCCTTAGTGGATGTGCCCACCCTGGCGCTCGATAACATCACTTTTAATCGACAAAAGACTGAGGAGCCATCGGTCGATGCCGAGCTTCGGTTCACTTTGTTCTTGGGGCGAGAATGAAGCCATTCCATCGACGCGTGATGCTTTACGGCTTGCTGGTGTCGGCCGCTTCGTTTGCGCTCTGGGTTGCCAATGCCGACGGGACCCAGGCGGGCGAGATCGTCGCCGTTCCCGCGCGAGTCGCGCCGGCACGGCCCGTTGAAGCCACTACCGCAATTACGGATGACATCGCGCGATTGCCGCTGGAAAAAATGACCAGAACTTTTGTTGCGGCAAATGATGGCAATCCATTCAGCGTGAAATCATGGACGGCCGCCGTCGCTTCGCCAGCACCGTCCATCCCGCTCACGGCGCCTGTTCCGGTGGCGCCTTCACTGCCGTACAGCTTCGCCGGCAAGCTTGAGCTGGAAGGTGGGAAGTGGGTGGTGTATTTGGAAAAAGGAGAACAGTCTTTTGCTGTCAACAAAGGTGAGACGTTTGACGGCAGCTATCGGCTTGATGGAATCGAGAATGGAAATCTAGTGATCGTGTATCTCCCTTTGAACATAAAACAACTGCTGCCGATTGGCGCGGAAATAAGCGAGTAAATATGAGGCGATGGGAAGGTGTTTTCTGCTGGGCTTGTCTGGCATTGCTGGTCAGCGGCTGTGCGGGCGATCGCTACCATCGGGACGGCCTGAATCTACTTGCTGAAGGCAAGACCGAGGAGGGACTGAGTAACCTCGAGCAGGCAGTCAGGGAGGAGCCGGGCAATGTCGTCTTCAAGTCCGATTTTTTGAACCGCCGCGCGGAGCAGGTAACCCGCTTACTGTCATCAGCAGATGGCGAATATGCCGCAGGTAAAACAGATCATGCGGAATCCTTGTATCTGCGCGCGCAGCGTCTTGAGCCAGCCAACCGCCGCGCTGCAGAGGGTTTGGCAGCGATGGAACGCGACCGCCGCTACGCACCATTGCTGGAGCAGGCTAAAGAAAATCTCAGGAAAGGCGAGCTTGAACGGGCCTTGTCGCAAACGAAAATCGTGCTCAAAGAAAATCCAGGAAATGTGGTTGCAGCCGGCCTGAAGCGCCAGATCGACGAGCAACTGCTCAGGGCGCGCATTGCAGAACCCCAGTTTTTGGGCGGCCAGCGCAAGCCAATCAATCTGGAGTTCCGCGACGCCAGTTTGAAAACGGTGCTGGACGCCTTGGCGCGTTCAACCGGCGTAAATTTTGTGCTCGATAAGGATGTCCGTCCCGATCTGCGTACGACGATCTATCTGCGTCAAGCGACGCTGGAGGATGCAATTGAATTGCTCTTGCAGACTAACCGCCTTGAGAAAAAGGTCCTGAACAGAAACTCCATCCTGATCTATTCGAATACGCCGGATAAGCTGAGGGAATACCAGGAACTGATGGTCAAGGGGTTTTACTTGTCCAACGCCGATGCTAAGCAAATCCAGGCGACGCTGAAAAATCTCCTCAAGGCCAAGGATGTCACCATCGATGAGAAATTGAATCTGGTGGTGATGCGCGATACGCCGGATGCGATACGTTTGGCGGAAAAGCTGATCGCGATGCACGATTTGTATGAACCCGAAGTGATGCTGGAAGTTGAGGTGCTGGAAGTGCAGCGCTCCCGCTTGACTGAGCTCGGTGTCCAGTGGCCAAACCAGATGACGCTTACGCCGTTGTCGCGTGGTGCGACGGCGACGTTGAGTGATTTGCGCGGTTTGAATTCCGACCGCATAGGCATCAACTTGCCGAGCGCGACAGTTAATCTTCGGCGAGAGATCGGTGATGCCAAGATACTGGCCAACCCCCGCATCCGTGCCCGCAACCGCGAGAAGGCCAAGATCATGATCGGAGACAAAGTTCCGGTTGTGAACATTACGACGACGTCGAACGGCGTTTCTTCCGAAAGTACGCAATACCTGGATGTGGGCGTTAAGCTGGAAGTCGAGTCGAACGTGTATTTGCAGGATGAGGTGGCAATCAAGCTGGGCCTGGAGGTCAGCTCGCTTGTGCGGGAAGTGCGCACGCCGGCCGGATCGCTGGCCTATCAGATAGGTTCGCGCTCGGCATCCACCGTGCTGCGGTTGAAGGACGGCGAAACTCAAATTTTGGGTGGCTTGATCAATGACGAGGACCGTACGACCGCCAGCCGTGTACCGGGCGTCGGTGATATCCCCATGCTGGGACGTCTGTTTTCCAGCCAGAAGGACGACAAGACAAAGACGGAAATCGTACTGTCGATTACACCGCACCTGATCCGTAATATCGACCGTCCGGATGGCATGGATAGCGAGTTCTGGTCGGGTACGGAAAGCACGCTGCGCACCAGGCCGTTGTTGGTGGAAGCGGTTGCATCGACCGACGCGGCCGAACTGAACAACTCAGCAGTTCCCGTGGGCAGCCTGAATACGACCCATACCAAGTCGCCGACCGCGCTGGCGTTGAGTTTGCAAGGGCCGGGCCAAGTCAAAGTGGGCGAGGAGTTCAAGGTCGCCCTGCGCCTGAAGGCGGACGGCGGCGTGCGTAGCCTGCCGTTCCAGCTAGGCTACGATCCATCCGTATTGCAAGTTGTGGCAATTACGGAGGGAGCATTCTTCCGTCAGCGCGACGCGCAAACCAGCATGTCGAGCAATGTCGACCAAACCAGCGGGAAAATATCTGTGAGTGTGGTGCGATCGGGGACCGATGGTGCCGCCGGCGACGATAGCGTGATCGTGTTGACGATGCGGGCGCTGACGGCGAAGCAGCCGGCCGAACTTAAAATGTTGATGACTGCGCCAGTCGTCGTCGGTGGAAAAACGTTGGTGCCACCGGTTCCACAGTCGTTCTCTGTCAACGTGGTCAACTAAATGGCGGCGCTGCGTACTGGCCTTCTACGTCGTGCTGGCGGCTTTACGATAGTCGAGTTGCTGGTTACGGTAGTCATCGTCGGCATATTAGCGAGTGCGGCGTTTCCGATGGCCGAGCTGACGATGCAGCGTAACAAGGAGCAGCAACTACGCAGCGAGTTGATGCGGCTTCGTGAAGCGCTTGACGCGTACAAGCAAGCTGCGGATCAAGGACGAATATTGCTGACCTCTGGGGAGTCCGGCTATCCGCATAGCCTTGAGTCGCTGGTCGAGGGTGTGGTCGATGCGAAGAGCCCGACAGGGGCGCGACTTTACTTCCTGCGTCGGATTCCGCGCGATCCGCTCGCCACGGACCCACAGATGCCGGCGGCCGCTACTTGGGGTAAGCGTAGCTATGCATCGAGCGCTGCGGATCCCAAGGAAGGCGTCGACGTGTATGACGTGTATTCGCTGGACGCCGGCAGCGGCTTGAATGGCATCCCCTATCGGCTATGGTGAGGATCGCAATGAGGAAAAAGGGCTTTACCTTGATCGAATTGCTGGTCGTGATGGCGATTATTGCGACACTATTGTCGCTGGCCGTGCCACGCTATATCGGCAACGTCGATCGCGCCAAGGAGTCCGTGTTGAAGGAAAACCTGGCGACAATCCGAAACGTGCTCGACAAACATTACGCGGACACGGGGAAATACCCCATGTCGCTGGATGAGTTGATTACACGCCACTACCTCAGAAAGATACCGCTTGACCCTTTTACCGAGAGTAATCGTACTTGGACGATTACACCGCCGACTGATCCCGAAAAGGGGGCTGTCTTTGATGTGCACAGTGGCGCCACTGGCAAGGCCAGCGATGGGACCGTGTTGCGGGAGTGGTAGTTATGAGGTCAAAAAGCCGTCAGGCCGGATTCACCTATTTGGCGTTGTTGTTCTTCGTCGCCACAATGGGGGCCATGCTGGCGCTGGCGGGCCAGCTCTGGTCTACCGCGCAACAACGCGTCAAGGAACGTGAGCTGTTGTATATCGGCGGCGAGTTTCAACGCGCTATAGGAGCCTACTATGAGGCCAGCCCGGGGGCTATCAAACGGTATCCCCGTCAGTTGGAGGATCTACTGTCGGACAACCGCATGGCAGGAACCGTCCATCGCTTGCGGCGCATCTATCTGGATCCTATGCTGCTGTCGACAGATTGGGGGCTGGTAAAAGCCCCCGATGGCGGGATCATGGGCGTATATAGTCGATCATCCGGAAAGCCCATCAAGGAAGGGAACTTCGCGGACAATCAGGTGGACTTCGACGCGGCCTCAACCTATGCTTCCTGGCGCTTCATCTATGAGCCCGGCCCAACCGCGAGAGCCAAGACGAACTAGCTGTCTTGGTCTTTGTGTTAACAAGGCGGCCCTGTGTGGACGGTTCGTCCATCTTGGCTGAAATACCAAAATGGTGGCATACTCCTTGCCGTTATTTACAATTACGCCAAGGAGAGCAGATGGACTGGACCGCTGGATATGCGTCGGACGTGGAGTACACCGCCGGCTTTTACGCCGAGCAGGGGCCGGGCTACCTGAATCTGGTGTGCGCCTTGAACGGCTACGAACCGCCGACGCTGTCCGGGCCGTTCACCTATTTCGAGCTCGGTTTCGGCCGCGGGCTGACCGCCAATGTGCTGGCCGCCGCCAATCCGCAAGGGACTTTCTACGCGGCCGATTTCAATCCGGCCCACGTCGCCGGCGCCCGGGCGCTGGCGGCCAGCGCGCAGCTGTCCAACCTGACCCTGCTGGAAAACAGCTTCGAGGAGCTGGCGCAGGGCAAGGCGGCCGATCTGCCGCAGTTCGACTACATCACGCTGCACGGCATCTACACCTGGGTGACGGCCGAGAACCGCCGGCACATCGTCGACTTCATCGGCCGCTACCTGAAGCCGGGCGGCGCGGTCTACGTCAGCTACAACGCCATGCCCGGCTGGGCCGGCGCCAGTCCGTTGCAACGTCTGCTGGTGGAGTATGGCGACGCCTTCCCCAACCGCAGCAACGTCGAAATGGAGGGCGCCGCCCGCTTCGTCGAGCGCCTGGGCGAGGCCAAGTCGGCCTATCTCGACGCCCATCCGTCGATCAAGCCGCGGCTCGACACCCTCAAATCGGGCGACCGGAACTACCTGGTGCACGAATACATGCACAAGCATTGGCAGCCGCTGTACCACGCCGACGTGGCGCGCGACCTGGCGGCCGCGAAAATGGAGTACGCCGGCTCGGCGGTGCTGCCGATGGCGTATCCATCGTTGTACTTGACGCCCGAGCGCAAGGCGGTGGTCGAGACCTTCCCCGATTCGGTCATGCAGGAAACGCTCAAGGACTACGTGCTTAACAACGGCTTCCGCAAGGACGTGTTCGTGCGCGGTTTGCGCAAGATGAACGCGATCCGGCAGACCGAGGTGCTGTCGCAGGTCGGGGTGGTGTTGACGGTGCCGCGCGCCGCCTGCACCCTGGCGCTGAAGACCGGTATCGGCACCTTCAGCGGCGATCCGACCATGTACGGCGCCGCCTTCGATGCGCTGGCGACGCGCCCGCATACCTTGGGCGAACTGGCGGCGCTGCCGGCGTTCAAGGGGCGTGCCATCACCAGCCTGATGGAGGTGGCGGCTTTGCTGGCCAGCAGCGGCCAGGCGACGGCGTATCTGCACGCTGGCGGCAAACCCGAGGCCGCCGCGAGGATGAACGCGGCGCTGGTGCGGCTGTTGCGGTACAGCGACGAGCATCAGGTGCTGTGCTCGCCTTTGACGGGCAACGGCGTCGGCGCCGACGTGTTCGACCGCCTGGTCTACAGCGTGCTGGCGCAACGCAAGGGGACCGTGTACATCGACGCCGTCACCCGGCAGGTGTGGGAAAAGCTGGACGCGCTGGGCCGGCGCATGGTCAAGGACGGCGTGACGCTGCAGGAGGAGGCCGACAACCTGGCCGAACTGCGCCCGCGCGTCGAGGCCATCTTGCGCGACAAGGTGCCGGTCTGGCAGCAGTTGAAGTTGCTTTAAGACGTACCTGCGACGCAGTCGCGCACGCGCCGTACGGTCCGGCATGCCGACCAAGTGTTCAACGAGCGGATCAAGCACGAGGCTGGCACAGTCGTTCTGGTGCGTTGCGCTTGGAGGGGAGGGCCGACCTCGCCTTCTCATGACTCGATGTTCTCGGTGTGGCCTGAACCATGGCATCCGGCCGCACGCGGTCAAGACCGACAATCACCCGGTGTTCCGCAGCCGCTTGGTCAAACGGGTGTTGCGGTGGTGCGGTGTGTGGGGGCGGGGCGTCATTCCCGTCCGGCCCGGCCATGGGAGAACGGTTATGTCGAACGGCGCTGATTTCCTTGTTCTTCACGGCAGAGGCTCTGTACGAATGTTAGACTTGACCCCGGCGCCGCCGGCGCCGAAGTGGCAACAGCAGTTGGAGGCGATCGCGCAACTGCCGAAGACGCAGCAGCGCTTCGTGACGCAGATGCTCGACACCGTGCTGGCGCAGTCGGGTCAGTGACCGTTCTTAGCCGCTAAAAAAAGAAGCCGTACCCATCACCCGCGCGAGCAGCAGCGGGTTGGGGACGGCTTTTTTTATAACTAGAGAGTCAGCGTCTGAGCAAGCACGCATATAGGCCAATGGCCGAGGACGTATCCGGTTGCCGGAACAGACCTCAGGCAGGCCATCACGGCCGACTGCTTGCCGGCTTCAGGGTACTTGGCGACTTCGCGCGCAAAGCGCTCGAGAATCGCAGGCTTCAGAGGAGCAGAAGGCGCCGAGGGCGCCGTGTCATGGTGGGTCGAGGAAGTCGTCATTCGCTCTTTCTCACCTGTCGATTTCGCCGAACACGATGTCCATCGTGCCGATCACCGCGACAGCGTCGGCGATCATGTGGCCGCGCGACATTTCGTCGAGGGCGGCGAGGTGCGGGAAGCCGGGCGCACGGATCTTCAGGCGGTACGGCTTGTTGGCGCCGTCGCTCACGAGGTAGATGCCGAACTCGCCCTTTGGATGCTCGACGGCGGCATAGGCCTCGCCTTCGGGCACGTGGAAGCCTTCGGTGAAGAGCTTGAAATGGTGGATCAGCTCCTCCATGTTCGCCTTCATCGATTCGCGCGCGGGCGCGGCGACCTTGTGGTTGTCGGTGATGACCGGGCCGGGGTTGGCACGCAGCCAGGCAGAGCACTGCTGGATGATCTTGTTGGCCTGGCGCATTTCTTCCACGCGCACCAGGTAGCGGTCGTAGCAGTCGCCGGTCTTGCCGACCGGCACGTCGAACTGCATCTGGCCGTAGACGTCGTAGGGCTGCTTCTTGCGCAGGTCCCATTCGACGCCCGAGCCGCGCAGCATGGGGCCGGTGAAGCCGAGGTTCAGCGCGCGCTCCGGCGTCACCACGCCGATGCCCACGGTGCGCTGCTTCCAGATGCGGTTGTCGGTGAGCAGCGTCTCGTACTCGTCGACCATCCCGGGGAAGCGCTTGCAGAAGTCGTCGATGAAGTCGAGCAGCGAGCCCTGGCGGTTCTCGTTGAGCTTCTCGATGGCCTTCGCGTTCTTGATCTTGCTGACCTTGTACTGCGGCATCGCATCGGGCAGGTCGCGGTAGACGCCGCCCGGACGGAAGTAGGCCGCATGCATGCGCGCGCCGGACACGGCCTCGTACATGTCGAACAGGTCTTCACGCTCGCGGAAGCAGTAGATGAGCATGTTCATCGCGCCGCAGTC
>DATMSN010000911.1:0-2390 GCA_035565375.1 Duganella sp.
ACGGCCTTGACCAGCTTGGACTTCGGCGCGGTCTTGACCACCACCGTGTCGGCGGCGGGCTCGTCGGCCGCGAGGGCGCCGGTGATCGCGCCCTTGCGCGCCACCTTGACGGTCTTGACCGGCGACTCGAGCGCCACCTGCGCCTCCGCCTGGGCCGCCTCGGCGGCGGCGCTCAGGCGCGTTTTCTTCTTGACTACCGTTACTTTGCTCGCTGCCTCTTGCGCATTATCGATCACATAGGATAGAGTCGTCTTTGGCACCACCAGCGGCGCGGAGCCGGTGCGGGCGGCCTTGACGGACAACGTTAAAGTTTTCGGCGTTTTTGTCATTAAAAGTCTCTCAATGCGTATTCGCCAGAAAATACAAAATGCCATAGCCCGCGCCGACCGTTACCAGTGCGCATGGATGGAAATGTTGTAATTTAGCTGACGATTATCTGCGGAATAAAAAAAGCCCGCTTCCAACAACGGGCTTGTTTCTCTTTTCAGTGAAGAATGAGGAGAGGGCAAAGTATGCCGTATAGCGGGACATCAGGATAATGAATAAATCCAATATCCGACATCCAGAAACCATATAACAAGGGCACACGCCCCTGTCA
This sequence comes from Duganella sp., assembly GCA_035565375.1. GTDB lineage: Bacteria > Pseudomonadota > Gammaproteobacteria > Burkholderiales > Burkholderiaceae_D > Rugamonas. The sequence goes on from DATMSN010000911.1 coordinate 599, forward strand.
GACCAATCGCATCCTGTACCAACTGAAACGCACCGCCCTGCAATGGTGCGTCAAGCATTATACACGTTTTAGGCCGCCGCCGCACGCCCCGCGCCACCGGCGTTCAACGAAGTGTGAGCAAACCGGCACGGTGGCCTAAAAGGCACTGCAATCCCGGGGGACGCATGATATGCTGGCGCCTCTTGCTTAACCTACGAAGTCGATGAACACTAGCCTTACCCCTCAGCCTCTGGCGACCGAGCCGGCCGCATCCGCTCCGGCCATCGCGGCCCTGACCCCGCGCACCCTGTTGAAACAGCTGCAAACCCAATTCCCGGCGTTCCGCGATTTTCTGCCGCTGTCGATCGGTATCGACAAGCAGATCCTGGCGATCATGCCCGAACTGGACCGCAAGACCATGCGCTCGGCGCTCGGCATCCACACCGGCTCGCTGCGTTATCTGAAGGTGATGGAAAAAGCCAAGGTGCGCCACGACCTCGACGGCACGCCCGGCGCCGAAGTGACCGACACCCATCGCGCCCACGCCACCCAGGTGCTGCAGGAACGCTTCAAGAAAGAAGCCGAACGCAAGAAGGCCGAGCGCGACGCGGCGGCCGCCGAGGAAGCGGCCCGCGTGCGCGCCGACAAGCTGAACCAGCTGACCGCGAAATTCTCGCGCAAGGGTTAAGTTGGCTGAGTTGCATAATGCACGGCATGCACCGGCGGCGGAGGCCGAGCTTCCGCCCTACGTCGGCATCCGCATCGCCGATGTGCAACTGGTGACGACGGCCGACCAGGCGTTGGCCGCGCGCGACGCCCTGCTGGCGGCCGACGCCATCGGCTTCGACACCGAATCGAAGCCGACCTTCATCAAGGGCGAGACCTCGACCGGCCCCCATCTGATTCAATTCTCCACCGACGACAAGGCCTATCTGTTCCAGATCGGCGGCACCACCCCGGCGCACACGCTCGAGGTATTGCGGGCCGTGCTCGAGGCGCCGGCGCCGCTGAAGGTGGGCTTCGGCCTGTCCGACGACGTCAAGCGGCTGCACGCCAAGTTGACGATCCGCGCCGGCGGCGTGGTCGATTTGTCGGTGGCGCTGCGCACGCCGGGCCAGCGCAACGACCTCGGCGCCAAGACGGCGGTGGCCAAGTTCTTCAGCCAGAAGCTGCAAAAGTCGAAGAAGATTTCCACGACCAACTGGGCGCTGCCGCGCCTGAACGACAAGCAGATCCTGTACGCGGCCGACGACGCCCAGGTGGCGCTGCGCGTGTATCGGCATTGGATCGCCAACGGCGGCAAGCTGGCGCCGATGCGGCCGGTGAAGCTGCCGCGCGCGCCGAAACCGGTGCCGCCGGCGGCTTAGACGTTCTGTCCACTGTTCTTTTTGGCAACACCGGGGTATGCTGTGTGCGATGACGTTGGCCGATTCCGTGGCGGCCAACCTGGGAACCAGGACGAGGAACTGCATGCTTACTGCTTCTATCATACGACTGGGCGCGCTGCTGGCGTTGTGCCTGCCCGCCGCCGCCGCACCGCCGGACACCTTGGAGCAGCGCGTCGCCGCCTGCATTTCCTGCCATGCCGCCAAGGAGCGCGGTGACGCCTTCTTCCCGCGCATCTCCGGCAAACCGGCCGGCTACCTGTACAACCAGCTGATCAATTTCCGCGAGGGCCGCCGCAACTATCCGATGATGACCTATATGGTCGACCATCTGCCGGACGCCTACCTGCGCGAGATCGCCGACTATTTCGCCGCCCAGCATCCGCCCTACCCGCCCGCCCGGGCCGGCAGCGGCGCCAACGCCGGCG
>DATMSN010000912.1:0-2436 GCA_035565375.1 Duganella sp.
GTCGGCGACCAGCTTGACGGCGTCGAGCAGCGCGGCGGCGTGTTCCCTCTGCCGCGCCGGCTCCGTGCTTTTGAGGTAAGGCAGCAGCGCGCGTTCGAAACGCTGGCGACAGGCCGTGTAGTGGGCCACCGGATCGGCCACCGGATCGGCGCCACCGCCATCGGCGGCCGGCTCCAGCGCCGGCGTTTGCGACAAATCCGGGAAGAACAGATCGGCCGGGTGTATCCGGTCGGCGCCGATCATCTCCTGCACCGCGCGGTAGTACGGGAAAAGCCTGGCCGGCTGCGACGGCGCGCCCTCGAGCAGCTCCTCCAGATACTCGACCAGCGCCTGATACAGCTGCGAGACCGCCTCCACGTGATCGGTGCTGCACTTGACCGCGCCGGCCTTGAAGCGGTCCAGCGCCGCCTCGGCAACGCCGGTCATCAGGCTCACACCGTCGACATCGACCATCTGCAGCGCGCCATGGGCCTGGTGCAGGTGCGATTTCGCGTGCTGCAGCTGCGTCGCCTGATCCTCCGCCGCCCTGCCGCCCGCCTCGACCAGCGCGGTCCTGGAGCGCGCCAGCGACTCCCGGATCTCGACCATCACCCAAGACAAGGGTCCGGTGTCCAATTGCGGTTGCGGCGGGTTCGGAGTATCAGTTGTGGTCATGCTTGCCTAGGCCTTTCAATGAAGTGCGCAACGTGCGTTCAGGACGCGATGCGGAATCGCGCCACCGAGTTTTTCAGTTCCTGCGCCAGCACTGACAGTTTGTGGATCGATTGTGCGGTTTGCTGGGTGCCGTCCTGGGTCTGTTCGGTCACCGTCAAGATATGCTGGATGTTGCGGGCCACGCCGTTGGCCGATGTCGCCTGGTGCCCGGTTGCCAGCGAGATGCCGGAAATGAGCTCGGCCAACCGGTTCGACACCTGCGAAATGTCGTTCAGCGCCGCGCCGGCCGCGTCGGACAGGCGCGCGCCCTCGACCACGCCCTGGGTGGATTTCTCCATCGCCGCCACCGCGTCGTGCGTATCCGTTTGAATCGTCCGCACCAGCGCGCCGATCTGTTTGGCCGCCTCGGCCGAGCGTTCCGCCAGCCGCTGCACCTCCTCCGCCACCACCGAGAAGCCGCGCCCCGCCTCGCCGGCCGACGCGGCCTGGATCGCCGCGTTCAGCGCCAGCACGTTGGTCTGTTCGGTGATGTCGGAAATGAGCTCGGTGATCTCGCCGATCTCCTGCGACGATTCGCCCAGCCGCTTGATGCGCTTGGACGTGTCCTGGATCTGGTCGCGGATCTCGTGCATGCCCTTGATGGCGTTTTCCACCGCCGTCGACCCCTGCTGCGCCGCCGCCACCGACTGGCGCGCGACGTCGGCCGATTCGCTGGCCGAACGCGAGACGTCGGTGATCTCGCCGGCCATCTTGGCCACCGTGGCGCTGGCGTCCTGGATCTCGCGCGACTGCTGCTGCGACGCCTGCAGCAGGTTGCTGGCGATGCTTTGCGCGTGGGTGGAGGCCTTGGTCACCTGTTCGGCGGTCGCCGTCACGCGGCCCACCAGCCCGCGCAGCTCCTCCACCGTGTAGTTGACCGAGTCGGCGATGGCGCCGGTGATGTCCTCGGAGACGGTGGCCTGCACCGTCAGGTCGCCGTCGGCCACTTCCTGCAGCTCGTTCATCAGGCGCAGAATCGCGGCCTGGTTCTGGTCGTTCATCGCCTTGGCCTCCTCCTCCTTGCGCTGCGACTGCTGGCGCATCGCTTCGGCCTCGCGGCGGCGGCGGTCGGCCCCGCGCGTGCGGTTGTGGGAGTCCATCAGCAGCACGCGGCCGATCGCCGCCGCCGCGATCAGCGTCAGCAAGCCGCCGGCCACCATCAGCCAGAAGGTCGGACCGAGCGAATCCTGGTCTTCGCGATAGGCCTGCTGCAGCACCGACAGGCGCTGGCGCAGGGCTTCGTTGTCGTTGAAGATCAGCTGCTCGGCGTTTTTGGCGGCGCTGAATTTATCCAGCTTGTCGAGGATGGCCGTCACCAGCTTTTGATATTCCTCGAAATCGCCCTTGAGCGCGGTGAACTTCTCGCGCAGGTCCGGCTCGCGCACGGCGGCGATCCCCATCGGCGCGCCGCCGTTGAGGAAAGCCTCGACCGTGTTGCGGAACACCGTGGTGTCGCGGCCCAGCTGGAACGCGGTCTCCGAGCTGATGCCGCCGGCGGTGAGGAATTCGCTGGCGCCGCGGCTCATGCGCTGGGTCAGCATGGATAGCGCGCCCAGGGCCGCGAATTCGCGCCCCGAGCCGCCGCGCTGCAGCTTGATGGCGGTGATTTCCTCGGTGCGCGCCAGCAGGTCGGGCGACATCGTGTTGAGCTTCTGCAGCGTCTTGTCGACGCCGCTCAGGTCGGCCTTGAGCGTGAGGATGGTGCCGGCGGCGGCATCGGTCGCGGTCCACTGCTTGCGCGCC
>DATMSN010000913.1:0-3054 GCA_035565375.1 Duganella sp.
GATGGCGATGCCGAGCGGCTGGCGCAGTTCGGCACCTTCGCCAAGGCCGATAGCCAGCGGCACGGCACCGAACAGTGCCGCCATGGTCGTCATCATGATCGGGCGGAAGCGCAGCAGCGCGGCCTGGTGGATCGCCTCGCGCGGCGGCTTGCCGCCCTCGCGCTCGGCCTCGATGGCGAAGTCGATCATCATGATCGCGTTCTTCTTGACGATGCCGATCAGCAGAATGATGCCGATGATGCCGATCACGCCCAGGTCCTGGCCGCTGATCATCAGCGCCAGCAAGGCGCCGACGCCGGCCGACGGCAACGTCGACAGGATCGTCAGCGGATGGATATAGCTTTCATATAGCACGCCGAGCACGATGTACACGCAGACCACCGCCGCCAGGATCAGCCACAACTGGTTCGACAACGAGGCCTGGTAGGCGCCGGACGCGCCGAGGAAGGTCAACGTCGCCGACGCCGGGAACTTGATCTCGGCGGCGGCCTGCTTGATGCTGTCGACCGCGGTGCCGAGCGAGACGCCGGGGGCGGTGTCGAAGCCCAGCGTGGTGGCCGGATACTGCGCCACGTGCGTCAGCTGCAGCGGCGCCGAACGCTCGGTGATGGTGGCCAGCGCCGACAGCGGCGTGGCCTTGCCGGACCCGGTGCGCAGCTGCAGATTGCCCAGGTCCCGGGGCGTGGTGATGTCGTCGCTTTTCGCCTCCAGGATCACGCGGTACTGGTTGGTCTCGGTGAAAATGGTCGACACGATGCGCTGGCCGAAGGCGCTGTACAAGGCGTCGTCGATCGAGGCGGCGGTGACCGACAGCCGCGAGGCGGTATCGCGGTCGACGCTGACGTAGGCGGCGCTGGCGCTGGCGCCGACGTCGGAGACGACGTTGCGCAGCTCCTTCCTGGTGCGCATCCGCTCGGCCAGTTTGGTGGCCCATTCGTTGACGGTGGCGTTGTCCGCGCCCTCGATCGACACGCGGAACTGGGTCGGACCGCTTTCGGCGTCGATGGTCAAGTCCTGGGTCGGCTGCAGGTACAGCGTCAGGCCGGCAATGCCGGCCACGCGGTTGCGCAGGCGGTCCATGGTTTCCTGCTGGCTGCCGGTGCGCTCGCGTTTCAGGTTGATCAGCATGCTGCCGGTATGGAGCATGGTGTTGTTGGCCGCGTCCACGCCGACCACGGAACTGAGCGTGGCCACGTCCGGATCCTCCAGCACCAGGCGCGCGGCCTGCTGCTGCAGCTCCGCCATTTTGGCGTAGGAGACCGCCTTGCCGGTTTCCAGGCGGGCCTGCAACTGGCCGGTGTCCTGAGTCGGGAACAGACCTTTCGGGATCACGACATACAGCAGCACCGTCAGCAGCAGCGTGGCCAGCGCCACCAGCAAGGTCAGGCCGCTGTGCGCGAGCACCCAGGTCAGCGAACGGTCGTAATGGCCGATCACCCAGTCGAAGAATTGCTGGAAGCGCCGCGCGAATCGGCTCTGCTTTTCCTCGCCGTGGGGCTTGAGCCAGCGCGCCGACATCATCGGCACCAGCGTCAGCGACACCACGGCGGAGATCAGGATCGTGATCGCCAGCGCCATCGCGAATTCGCGGAACAGCCGGCCCACCACGTCGCCCATGAACAGCAGCGGAATCAGCACCGCTATCAGCGACACCGTCAGCGAGATGATGGTGAAACCGATCTGCTTGGCGCCCTTGAGCGAGGCGGCCATCGGCGTCTCGTCCTCCTCGATATAGCGGGAGATATTCTCGAGCATGACGATGGCGTCGTCGACCACGAAGCCGGTGGCGATGGTCAGCGCCATCAGCGACAGGTTGTTCAGGCTATACCCGAGCAGATACATGATGCCGCAGGTGCCGATCAGCGAGATCGGCACCGACAGGCTGGCGATCACCGTTGCGCGCACGCTGTGCAGGAAGGCGAAGATCACCAGCACCACCAGCAGCACCGCCAGCACCAGCTCCATGCCGACGTGTTCGACCGACGCGCGGATGCCGGTGGTGCGGTCGCTCAGCACCTCCAGCTTGATGGCGCCGGGCAGGCCCGCCTCCAGCTCCGGCAGGCGGGCCTTGATCGCGTCGACCGTGGCGATGACGTTGGCGCCCGGCTGGCGCTGCACGTTGAGGATGATCGCCTGCTTGTTGCCGGACCACGCGCCCAGTTCCACGTTTTCCGCGCTGTCGACCACCTGGGCCACGTCGGACAGGCGCACCGGGGCGCCGTTCTTGTAGGCCAGGATCAGATTCTTGTAGTCCTTGGCGGCCACCAGCTGGTCGTTGGCGTTGATGGTGTAGGCGCGCGTGGGCCCGTCGAAGCTGCCCTTGGCGCCGTTGGCGTTGGCGGCCGTGATCGCGGTGCGCAGCGTGTCCAGCCCAAGGCCGTAGGACGCCAGCGCGTTGGTGTCGGCCTGGATGCGCACCGCCGGCCGCTGGCCGCCGCTGAGCGTGACCAGACCGACGCCCGAGACCTGGCTGATTTTCAGCGCCAGGCGGGTGTTGACGATGTTCTGCACCTCGGTCAGCGGCATCGTGTCGGAGGTGATGGCCAGCGTCAGCACCGGCGCGTCGGCCGGATTGACCTTGGCGTAGACCGGCGGCGCCGGCAGGTCGGTCGGCAGCAGCGAGGAGCCGGCGTTGATGGCGGCCTGCACTTCCTGCTCGGCCACGTCCAAGGTCTGGCCCAGGCCGAATTGCAGCGTGATGATGGAGACCCCGGCCGCGCTGGTGGAGCTCATGCGCTGCAAGCCGGCCATCTGGCCGAACTGGCGCTCCAGCGGCGCCGTCACGGTCTGCCCCATCACCTCCGGGCTGCCGCCGGGGTACAGCGTTTGCACCTGGATGGTGGGGAAATCGACCTGCGGCAGCGCCGACAGCGGCAGGAACTTGAAGCCGACCAGGCCGGCCAGCACGATCGCCAGCATCAGCAGCGAGGTCGCCACCGGCCGCTGGATAAATGGAGCGGATGGACTCATTATTGTGCCGCGCCCTGTTCTTTGCGGTGGCGACGCTCGTGGGCCGGGGCCGACGCGCTATCGGCGGCGGCGGCGGGCGCGCCG
>DATMSN010000914.1:0-6945 GCA_035565375.1 Duganella sp.
CCAGATACAGCTTTGCCAGCACCAGCAACAGCAGCGAACCGACGCCCAGCACCGCGCTCGGCAGGTGGAAATGGGGCGGCGCGGCGCCCAGCAGCGCGTGGACCTGGTCGAAGGCGATGACGATCGCCGAGCCGACGGTAAAGCCGCTCATCACGGGACGCGAGAAGAAATTGGCCAGGAAGCCCATGCGCAGCAGGCCGCACACCAGCAGCACGGCGCCGGACACCATCGCCAGCTGGGCGGCCAGCACGGTGGCCAGCGCGGAGCCGGCCGGCGCCAGCGGCCCGATGGCGGCGGCGGTCATCAGCGACACGATGGCCATCGGCCCGACCGACTGCGTCATGCTGCTGCCGAACAGCGCGTAGACCACCGGCGGCAGGATGCTGGCGTAGATGCCGGCCACCGGCGGCAACCCGGCCACCAGCGCGTAGGCCATCCCCTGCGGGATCATCATCATGGCGACCACCAGGCCGGCGCTGATATCGCCAGCCAGCAGCGCGCGCCGGTAGTGTCTCAACCAATGCAGCATTATCGTTCCACGAACCTGAAAACCGCCAGCGTACGCGAACGGACCCGGGCGGTCCAGAGCCAAACTCGTTTTTTACATTACGTAATGCGGAAAACGCATAAGGAAACCGTCAAGCCGCCGGCAACGACGCGCGCGCCGCCTCCAGAATCTCCACCGACAGCGCCTCGTCGTCGACCGCCCGCGCCAGCACGATCGCCCCGACCATCGCCGCGTAGGTGGCCAACGCCTGCTTGCGCTTCGCCGCCTCGTCGGCCGCCGGCACCAACCCCTCCAGCACCGCGATCTGCCCCTTGGCCCCCTCGGTCAGCGCCTGCCGCACCTTGGGCCCAAGCCGCGCGATGTCCGCCCCCAGCGAGGTGATCGAACACCCCAACTCCGGCTGATCGCGGTGACGCTCCGACAAATAACTCTCGCCGATGCTCGCCATCGCCGTCTCCGGCGCCTGCGCCGCCTTGCCACGCCAGCGCTCGACCGAGGCCTTGAACGCATGCGCGGTGGCCTCGGCCAGCAGATCCTCCTTGGAGGCGAAGTGGCCGTAAAACCCGCCGTGCGTCAACCCGGCGCTTTTCATCAGATCGGCCACGCCGATGCCGTCATAGCCCTTCTGGCGAAACAAGCGCGCCGCCGTCTCCACAATGCGCTCGCGGTTGAGCGCCACCTGCTCCCTGCTGACTTTCATATGCGACTCCGAATCCTCACCCTATACCAAACATCATACATTACGAACGTAATATATTCGTGATCGCGCAAAACGGCCGCCCCGCCATCCCGCAACGCTACGCCATCGACTTACCCGCGGGGCCACGCGCCGAGCGTAGCGACACGCCCGCCGGCCACGCCACGGAAAGCGAGGCGATGAACGACTCCCCGACGCTGGCCGCTTAGCGTTTTCGAGCAGTCATTGTCGCGTCAAAGAAACGGAAATCGTTTTTCCCTCCGGTCTTCGCGGCGTACATGGCAGCATCGGCGTTGGAAATCAAATCTGTTGGGGTGGTTCCGTCACCGGGAAACATGGCGATGCCGAGCGAAGCTCCAACGCCTGCTTTCTTGCCATGAGAAATTATTGGTTCATTAATCGCGGCGATGATCAGCCTAGCGGTGTGTGCGACCTTGTCTCGATTCTCCGGGTTGTCCAGCAGGATGACGAACTCATCTCCCCCCAAGCGGGCGACCGTGTCCGTTCGCCTTATCAAGGCCAAAACACTATTCGCAACGGCCTTCAACACGTCGTCGCCGACCAGGTGGCCCAGCGAGTCATTGACGGCCTTGAATCCGTCAAGGTCGAGAAAGATGACGGCCAGTTCGCGCTTTTCGCGCTCGGACATCACAATTTGGCGGCCAAGCCGTTCCATCAGCAACGAGCGATTCGGCAGATCCGTCAAAGCATCGTGAAATGCGCGATGTCTAACGTGCTCGTCTTTGCGCCAAATGTCGGTAATGTCCCTGAACACCGCCACATATCGGAGCGCCGTGCCCGCTTCGTCACGCGCTCCGGTGATGGTTAACTGTTCCAGATAAGCCTCTCCATTCTTGCGACGATTCCACACTTCGCCCTCCCAGCGGCCGTTATCGGCGATGTCTCGCCACATGGCGGCATAGAAAGCTTCGTCCTCGTGGTCGGATTTGAGAATACTCGGATTCTGCCCAATGGCTTCTTCCTCGGTGTAACCGGTGATTCTGGTGAAGGCGGGATTGACCATGAGGATACGTGCATCGGCGTCCGTAATCATTACTCCATTTTCGGTGCTTGAATAAACGCTGGCGGCGAGTTTCAGCCCGGTTTCCGCCTCCTTGAGCGGCGTCACGTCCGTCACCAGGACGAAAAAGCCGACAACTGCGCCTTGAGCGTCGAAGTCGGGGATGTAATTTGCCAATGTGTGGTGAATCGTTCCATCTTTCTTAGTCAAAGTGCGCTCGAAACATTGCTGCGCGCCCGCCAGGGCGCCGAGAATATAGGGCTTATTGAGGGCAAATATTTTCTCGCCAAGCAACTCCTTGAGAGTAACGATGTCGACGAGTTCCTCCGGCGATCTGCCGAACCATTCCAGATAACGCTTGTTGGCAAAACGGCAGAGCAAGCTGGCATCCCAATAGGCGACCATACCTGGTATGGCATCGGCTATGGTTTTGATAAAGTGTTCGTGCATTGCTGCGGTGTGAGCCAATGTCTCAGCTTTTACCTTTGTATGCTTAAGGTGCATGTTGGGGCGATGCTTATCGGGTTCATGTAGGGAGACGAGCCTGTCGTCTAAAGAGACATAGCTATCCTGGACGTATCTTGAGGATACAGCCGGCGGGTAGTGAGAGTAAAGCGCTCATGCGGGAAGGTAATTTTATCTTACTCGTCCGTCAGATTTTGGCCAAAAACGCGCTGGAGAAGCGCTGAGCACGTGTCCGAATGTCAGACTTGACCCCATCGCGTTCTCGGCTGCGGTCTATACAGGTCTAATGCCGGCTAGATGCGTCTACAGAGGGCTAGAAAAGTCTAGAATCAGGACAGACGAGGAGTGAAAAAGTCTAAAACGGTCTAGATTTCCGCCACTTTTTCCGTTTTCCTCTGGCTTCTAGACCGAAGTAGACCGGAATAGCCCAATGCAGCCTCGAATAGACCGATTTAGACCGTCGGCCACAGAAAAAACAACGCAATCAATCAGGGCCGCTGCAACTGGCCGATCACGCTGGCCACCTTCGTGGTGATCACATCGACCGCCGGGCCGTTCGCCCCATGCGGAATAATGACATCGGCGTGGCGCTTGGTGGGCTCGATGAATTGCTGGTGCATCGGACGTACCGTCTCCAGATACTGGCCGACCACGCTCTCCAGCGAGCGACCGCGTTCGGTGATATCCCTTTGCAAGCGGCGGATGAAGCGCACGTCGGAGGCGGTGTCGACGAAAATCTTCAGCGACATCATTTTGCGCAAATCCGCGTCATACAAGGCAAACAGGCCTTCGATGACGATAACCGGGGCCGGCTTGACCGGAATGGTCCTGTCGGAGCGATTATCGAGCGTGAAGTCGTACTCCGGCATCTCGATCGCTTCGCCGTTGCGCAAGGCTCGCACGTGCTGGACCAGCAGCGGCCAGTCGAAGGCCTGCGGATGGTCGTAATTCTGCTGGCGTCGGACTTCAGGGGTGAGATCGGATTGGTCGCGGTAGTAATCGTCCTGCATGACGACCGAGACCATATCGGCGCCGAACGACGCTAGCACTTGCTGGGACACCGTTGACTTGCCACTGCCGCTTCCGCCGGCGACACCAATGATAAACGGATGGAAAGAAATCTTGTTCATGCCGAATGATACCGGAACCGCGACCGAACCGACAGGGGCCGGCCGATCCCAAAAGAAGCAACCGGCGCGCGGGCGGCGTGTCCGCTTAACGCGCCGGTGCGATCGGGCGCGGCGCGACGCCGGCCGTCGTCAGCGTCACCGGGCGGATCGTGCCGTCGGCATTGAACTCGAGCCGTTCGATGGCCAACTGGCGGTGGTTGCCGTCCTCCTCCCCCAACGGCCGGCGGTGATAGGCGATGTACCAGTCGTCGGTGCCCGGAATGTTGACCACCGAGTGGTGCCCGGCGCCGGTGGCGACCCGGCTGTCCTGCTGGAGGATCTTGCCGATCCGCTTGAAGGGCCCGTACGGCGAGGCGCTCATCGCATACGCCACGCTGTAGTCGGGTCCGGTCCATTCCCCTTCCGACCACATCATGTAGTACGTCCCGTTGCGCTTGGCCATGAACGGACCCTCGACATAGGCCGGGTCCGGCGTGATTTCCTTGTAGGTGGTGCCGTCCGCGAACGCCACGACGCTCAGCAGGTCCGGCGCCAGCCTGACCACGTTCAGGTGCCGCCAGCCGCCGTAGTACATGTAGACCTGGCCGTCGTCGTCCCGGTACACCATCTGGTCGATCGGCTGGGCGCCGTTATGAATCGCGCCGATCAGGGGCTTGCCCAGCGCATCCTTGAATGGCCCCTCGGGGTGATCGCCGACCGCGACCCCGATACCGCCGAGCTGCCCATTGCCCTTGATATCGTTGGCGCCGAAAAACAGGTAGTACTTGCCTTTGTGCTCGATCGCGGAAGGCGCCCACACGGCATAGGCGGCCCAGCTTACGTTCTCGACGTCGAGCACGCGCGCATGCCTGGTCCAATGCACCAGGTCCGGCGAGGAAAACGCGTCCAGGAAGCTCTGCTTGAGGAAAGGCGCCCAGACCAGGTCCGGGCGGGCCCGCATGCGCTGCTGTTCGGGCGTGAACCTGCCGGCGCGGGCCGGCGCGCCATCGTCGGCGGAATAAGTCGGGTAGATCCAGTACCGCCCGGCGAATATGCGGATTTCAGGATCGGCATACCAGCCGGGGACGATCGGGTTCCCCGCCTGCGCGCACCCGCTGGCGGCGGCCGACGACAGCAAGAGAAGAAGGCTGCGCGCCAAACGACCTGGGATGTTTTTCATCATGTTCAGAATGGCCAGCCACCGGGCAGCGCGCCGGCCGATTATCCCGCCAGTTCAATATGGTTGCGCCCGGCGCGTTTGGCGCGCTGCAGCGCCGCGTCGAGCCGGTCCAGGACGTCGTCGACGCCCTCCTCCACGCCGGCATGCGCGATCGCCAGGCTGACGCTGACGCTGTCGCAGGCCGGCAAGTCCGCCCCGGCCAGCGCCACCCGCAGCTTTTTGGCCAGCAGCATCGCGTCGGCGGCCGACGTGTGCGTGGCGACGATCATGAACTCCTGGCCGCGCATCCGCGCCAGCTTGTCGGAGGCGCGCAAGCGGCGCGTCACCGTCTCGGCGGCCAGGCGCAAGGCCGCGTCGCCGAGCGGATGGCCGTATAGATCGTTCAGCGAGCGAAAGCTGCTGACCTCGAACGACATCACCGTCAGCGGCAGGCCGTAGCGGCGCGCGCGGCGCAACTCCTTGTCCAGCGTCGCCTCGCCGGCGCGGCGGTTGGCGGCGCCCGTCAAATGGTCGACGGTGCTCAGGTGCGAAAGCTGGGCGGAAAGCTCGTCGTTCCGGTGCTTCAATTCGCTCAGGCCCAGTCCAAGGCTGACAAACTGCGCCAGGCTGGAAAAACTGGCGAACTGCTCGCGCGAGAGCGCGATGTGGCGGTCGAACATCAGGCAGATCGCGCCACTGACCGTCCCCGCGTCCGGATGGCCGATATCGGAGCGCAGCGGCAGCGCCAGCACCATGCGCACGTGGCGGTCGTGCAGCGCCATGGCCAGTTCCGGATCGCCGGCCTTCTCCGGCGCGTCGAGCAACACCATGCGCCCGGTGGACACCGCCATCAGCGGCGGAAACACATCGCGCAGCGGCGATTGCAGCAGATGGTCGGTATGCCCCAGCAGGATAGCCAGATCGAGGCCGTCGGACGACGCCTGCGCCACCAGCCGCAAATCGCCGTGCGGCTTCAAGTGCAGCAGCGACGCATGGCTCACGGCGGGGAAATCGCACAACGCCAGGCAGGCCTTGGCCGCCAGCGCGTCGATGTCGTCAAGGCCGTCCAGGGCGCGCTGCACGCTGCGCTGCACGCCCACCAGATCGCGCAGCTCGCGCTCCTTGTCGAACAAGCGCTGCCGCATGACGGCGGCCGGATCGGCATGCGCCGCCAACGCCTCCCTGACGGCGTCGCGCAGGTCGTCGTCCAGCACCGGGCAAATCAGGTACTCGAACGACCCGTACGCCATCAGCTCGGGCAGCCAGGCGCTCTGCTCATACCCGCACAGCACCAGCACCGGGGCGCCGCCGCGGTTGACGATCAAGCCGCCGACGGCCGCCAACCCGCCGGGCCGCGCGTAACCGTGCAAATCGAGCACCAGCAAACCGACGGCGACGCGGGCCACCTCGGCGGCCGTGCCGTCAACGCTGTCGGCGATCGCCAGCTGCGAGAAGAGCTCTCCACAGCTGGCCTGGAAGTACGCGCGCCGATCGCGGCTGGCGTTGAAATACACGCCGACACGGTCGGACCGGTCTGGAATCTCGGTCATATTTTTTGTTGCCCCTAGGTATTTCTATTTTTACTTGGAATTGCTCGCTGCCAGTGTGCCACAAACGCTGCGTTACCGCATCTGCGCGCTGTGTGAAAGAGCGCACTGTGATCCCCGCGCCGCGCGCCAATACTAGCCCCTCGATGCACAAGGAGAAAATCATGGCAAACACCGAAAACCGGGCCGACGCGGGCACCGCCAGTCAACAGCGGGACATCCAGCAGCGCCAGGACCAGGCCGACGAACGCGCGAAACAGGAACAGGCCGGCGGCCAGCCGGGCCAGCGCCAGGGGCCGGTGCAGACCACCGACCATGCGTATCCCGGCACGATGCCGTCCCAGCACCTGGCCAAGCCCGGGCTCGAGGCGCAGATGCAGCTCAAGCCCGAGTTCCTCGCGCCCGACTACGCCGGCAGCGGCAAGCTGGCCGGCATGGT
>DATMSN010000915.1:0-4824 GCA_035565375.1 Duganella sp.
GGTCTGTTGCGCCAGCGCCGCGCGCGCCAGCGGCGCGCGCCACTGCATCTTGTGGTGGAAGTTCAGCAGCGACTGCTCGCGCACGTTCTCGCGCCAGCTGCGCATGTCCTTGATCATCTTGGGAGCGTTGCGCGCGATGCACAGCGAGGTCGACGTCACCAGCATGCCCATCAGCAGCAGGAACCACCACGCCGAGTACACCGCGTACAGGCCGGTCTTGTCGAACACCTCGAACCAGAACGGCCCGAACTGGTTGATGTAGTTCGACGTCGCCTCGCTCTGCTTCATCACCGTGCCGATGACGGCGGCGATGGCGATCATCGCCAGCAGCGCGATGGCGAAGCGCATGGAGGAAATCAGTTCAACGATCTCGCCGACGAGGGGGCGGCGTGTCTTCAGTTCGATACCGGTGGTGCTGGGGCTACTCATGCGTGGGACGTCTCAATAAAAGATGCAGCTAACAAGTGTATCACCCGATACCAACAAAAAGGGCAGCCCGCTCGCGCTGCTGCCCTTCTGTTCGCGGTGCCGCCCCGCCCGGCGCGGCAAGGACGGAATTACTTCAAGCCGGCGACGTAATCGGCGACCGCTTTCATCTCGTCGTCCGACATGCGCTGGGCGATCGTGGTCATCTGCGCGCTGTTCTTGCGGCCGCCGCTCTTGAACAGGCCCAGCTGGGCGACCGTGTAATCCTGATGCTGGCCGGCCAGACGCGGGTACTGGACCGGGATGCCGTTGCCGGTGGCGCCGTGACAGCTGGCGCAGGCCGGCACGTTTTTCTCGGCGATGCCGCCGCGGTAAATCTTCTTGCCCAGTTCGATCGTGTCCTTGTTCTTGGCGGCGCCAGGCTTGGTGGCCTGGGCCGACAGCCAGGCCGCGACGTTGTGCTTTTCCTCGTCCGTCAGCATCTTGGCGTAGGTCGTCATCACCGGTTGATTCCGCTCGGCGGTGGTAAAGTTCACCAATTGCTTATAAATATAGCTTTCGTGCTGGGCCGACAGCTTGGGATTGACCGCGATGGTCGAATTGCCATTGGCGCCGTGACAGGAAACGCACGCCGGCAGGCCGCGCGCGTTGTCGCCGTCCGTGTACAGGGCGCCGCCCTTGGCCGCGTCGATCTTCGGCGCGGCGGCGGGCTTTTTCTCTTCGGCGGAGGCGGAGGCAGACACTGCCAGCAGAGCGATGAGCAAGGATTTTACAAATGGTGAAAACACACGATTCATTCAAGCACCCTGAGACGAGTCTAAAAAGATTTTTTGAAACTGTCGCCCACGCTAGCACGAAATATGCATGGCAACACTTCGTAACCACTCATTGTACAATAGCTTTCCAGCATATTTGCTCCCTTTTGTTGCATTTTTCCCCATCCCATGTCCAAACTCTGGCAAGCCCGCTTCTTTACGACCGTCAACCAATTGCGTGATCTGCCCGATACCACGGTGCCTGAGATCGCCTTTGCGGGTCGCTCCAACGCCGGCAAATCGACCGCCATCAACATCCTGTGCAACCAGAAAGGGCTGGCGTTCGCCTCCAAGACCCCCGGCCGCACCCAGCACATCAACTACTTTTCGATCGGCGGCGCGCACATCGCGCAGCACCGCAAGGACCCGACCATCGTCGCGGAGATCGAATGCCTGCTGGTCGACCTGCCGGGCTACGGCTATGCGGAGGTGTCCGGTTCGGCCAAGCTGCACTGGCAGCGCCTGCTGGGCGACTACGTGCAGCGCCGCGAACAGCTCGCCGCGCTGATCCTGATCATGGATTCGCGCCGCCCGTTCACCGACCTGGACATCCAGATGCTCGAGTGGTTCGCCCCGACCGGCAAGCCGATCCATTGTATTTTGACCAAGGTTGACAAGTTGAACCGCAACGAATCGGTCAACGTGCTGCGCCAGGCCAAGGCCAAGCTCGACAGCTATGTCGACGAGGACGGCGAAGGTTTCCCGTTCACCGTGCAACTGTTCTCCGCGCTCAAGCGCATCGGCATCGACGAGGCCAACGACAAGATCCTGGAGCTGGCCGGCGTCACCGACGACGAGGCGGCCGCGCAGGTCGAGCTGATCGAGATGGAAGACGACGCCGAACCGGACGCGGAGCAGCCGGACGCCAAGCCGGACGCCCAGTAATCCCGTCACCACATTAGGAAGTTTTCACGATGCACACGCCCCACGTTCCCGCCCAATTCCCCGGCATCCGCATGCGCCGCATGCGCCGCGACCCGTTCTCCCGCGCGCTGATGCGCGAGAACGCGGTCACCGCGTCGGACCTGATCTACCCGGTGTTCATCCTCGAAGGCACGCACCAGCGCGAGCCGGTGCTGTCGATGCCGGGCGTGGAGCGGGTCTCGGTCGACCTGCTGCTGAAGGTGGCGGAGGAATGCGTGGCGCTGGGCGTGCCGGTGCTGGCGCTGTTCCCGGTCATCGACGTGGCGAAAAAGACGCCGGACGGCGCCGAGGCGGCCAATCCGGAAGGGCTGGTGCCGCGCGCCGTGCGCGCCTTGAAGCAGGCGTTCCCGCAACTGGGCATCCTGACCGACATCGCGCTCGATCCGTACACCAGCCACGGCCAGGACGGCCTGATCGACGACAACGGCTACGTCATCAACGACATCACCACCGACATGCTGATCCGCCAGGCGCTGTGCCACGCGGACGCCGGCGTCGACGTGGTGGCGCCGTCGGACATGATGGACGGGCGCATCGGCGCGATCCGCGCCGCGCTCGAGGAAAAGGGCCACATCCACACGCGCATCATGGCGTATTCGGCCAAGTACGCGTCGGCGTTCTACGGCCCGTTCCGCGACGCGGTCGGCTCGGCCGCCAACCTCGGCAAGGGCGACAAGAACACCTACCAGATGGACCCGGCCAACTCCGACGAGGCGTTGCGCGAAGTGGGCCTGGACCTGGCCGAGGGCGCCGACATGGTGATGGTCAAGCCGGGCATGCCGTATCTGGACATCGTGCGCCGCGTCAAGGACGAGTTCAAGGTGCCGACGTTCGCCTACCAAGTCAGCGGCGAGTACGCGATGATCAAGGCCGCCGCGCAAAACGGCTGGCTCGACCACGACAAGGTGATGATGGAATCGATGCTGGCGTTCAAGCGCGCCGGCGCCGACGCCGTGCTGACCTACTTCGCGCTGGACGTGGCGCGCCTGCTCAAGGCCGCCAAATAATGTGATCGTTCGTCGCGCGAAAAAATGGCCGGGTGCGATCCCGGCCATTTTTGTTTGTGGCGCCGATTTCCCGTTCGGCGGCGGTCGCTTACTCCTGCGGCGTCAGGGCCAGCGCCGCGCTGAAGTCACCCATCGGCTTGGCGCCGTTGGCGGCCAGCGCCTGGTCGCGCACCGTCAAGCCATCGAGCACCGGCAGGTTGAAGCGGTGCGTGATAGCGCGCAGGATCGAGGCCGAATCATACTGCGTGTGGTCGACCGAACCCTTCTTCACGAACGGCGACACGATGATCGCCGGCACGCGCGTGCCCGGACCCCAGCGGTCGCCCTTCGGCGGCGCGGCGTGGTCGTAGAAACCGCCGTTCTCGTCGTAGGTGACGATGACCAGCATGTTCTTCCACTGCGGGCTCTGCTTCAGCTTGGCGATGACGTCGGCGATGTGGGCGTCGCCGTCGGCCACCGACGCGTAGCCGGCGTGCTGGTTCAGGTTGCCCTGCGGCTTGTAGAAGGCCACCGGCGGCAGCGTGCCGGCGGCGACGTCGGCCACGAACTGGGTGTCGTAATCCTTCAGGTGCGCCGCGCGGTAGGCCGCGTTCTTCACCGGGTCCATCTGGGCGAAGTAGTTGAACGGCTGGTGGTGGAACTGGAAGTTGGGCGGATTGGCGAAGGCGCCGCGCGTGGCCGAGGTGGCGTTGGCGGTGGTGCTGTTCCAGGCGCCGGCATACCAGGCCCAGTCGATGTTCTTGCTGGTTAGCATGTCCCCGATGTTTTTCTGCGTCTGCGGCGGCAGCGTGTTGGCCTTGGCCGTGTCGGCGAACAGGCGGCTGCCGTCGGCGCCGGCCGGGGCGTTGCTGCTCGGCTGGTATGGTGGCTGCATGGTGTTGACCGCGTAGAACATGCCGCTGGCGTCGGCCGGCGTCAGCGCGCCGTCGTTGGCGTAGGTCTGCGCGCCGTTGAGCACGCTGCTGGGCGACGTGGCCGACGGCGTCAGGCGCACGAAATTGCCCTTGGCGTCGACATCGATCTTCGAGATCGCCCCGGCCGCCACCGACTTGTCGGCGTTCGGGTATTGCGGCGCGCAGGCGCAGATCAGGTACTGGTGGGTCAGGAACGAGCCGCCGAAAGCGCCGATGAACAGGTTGTCGGCCAGCGCGTACTGCCTGGCGATGTCCCACATCTTCATCTTGCTGCCGTCGTAGTAGCCCATGCTCAGGCCGCCGGCGTCCGAATACAGCGCGAACTTGTCGTTGGCGCCGCCGTTGATCTGCATCTGGTTGTTGTAGAAGCGGTGCACCAGGTCGCGCGTGATGACCGACTGCGGCAGCGCGATCGGGCTGTTGGCGTCGTCGATCTGGAACGGCTTGTTCGGCAGATTGGCCGACTGCGCCTGCGTGATCACCAGGCTCTGGCCGGCGGCGGTCATGCCGCCCCAGGTCGGCGGCAGCACCGGCAGCGTGCTGTTGTCGACATCCTTCTGCGGCACGTAGCCGCCGGTCGAGGCCGGATTGACGCCCGGCACGCCGTTGGCGCCCGGGAACAGCCCGTACAGGTTGTCGAAGCCTCGGTTCTCCGCGTAGATGACGACGATGTTCTTGATGTTGCCGAGCGCGGCGCCGGCGCTGATGGCGCCGGCCACGTCGGCGCTGGCGCCCTGC
>DATMSN010000916.1:0-4532 GCA_035565375.1 Duganella sp.
CGAACGCCGTCGCCCCCAGCGCGAACGCGATGAACGTGGTCGAGAGACTCTTGCCCTGGTCCGCCCGGTGGCCGGCGATCGGCGAGGCGATCGCGCCGGCAACGCCGACCAGCGCGAAAATGGCGACGCCCGTTTGGCTCAGATGGAAGTACGGGCCCGTGAGCTCCAGCGAGACGCTGGTCCAGAACAGGCTGAAGGCGCCGAACATGCACGCGTGGTAGGCGGCGCGGCGACGCAGGATGGGCGTGGTCTTGAGCAGGTGCCACATCGAACCCAGCAGCTGAAAGTAGTGCAGGCCCGAGTTCGGATGGCGCTGCGGCAGCCGGGCGCGCAGCAGGAAGGCGAGGGCGGTGGTGGTGATGGCGGAGATGACGAACACGGCATGCCAGTTCAAGGCATCGGCGATCAGGCTGGCGACGGGACGCGCGAGCATGATGCCCATCAGCAGGCCGCTCATGACCTTGCCGACCGTTTGCCCACGCGTTTCCGGACGCGACATGTGCGCGGCGAACGGCACGACGATTTGCGCGGCCACCGTGCCGAGGCCGATGCAGAAGGCGGCCAGCAGGAACAGGTTGGGATTGCTGGTGGCGGAGGCGGCCAGCAGGGCCACGGCGCTGGTCAGCAGCGCGATGAAGATCAGGCGGCGGTTTTCGACCAGGTCGCCCAGCGGGGCGATAAACAGCAGCCCGAGGCAGTAGCCGATTTGCGTGAGCGTGACGATCAGCCCGGCGGCGCCCGGATCGAGTCCGGTGGCGCGGCTGATCGGGCCGACCAGCGTCTGCGCGTAGTACAGGTTGGCGACGATCAGCCCGGTCGCGATGGCGAACAGCCAGACCATGCCGGGGGAAAGATCTTGCGGGGCGTGGGACTGGCTCACGGGTGCTCCTTCATTTTGCAGCCGGCAATTTTACCGGCGATCGCAAAATGCTGCTGAGCTTGGCGAGTTTTTGGGGGCTTAGAGGCCCGCCTCGGCGCGCTTGAGCGATTGGTGCACTTCAGCGGTGATTTCGTACGAACGCAGCCGGTGCGTGTGCTCGAAGATCTGCGAAGTGATCATCAGCTCGTCGGCGCCGGTGCGGGTGATGAACTCCTGCAACTGGCGGCTGACCGTCTCCGGCGCGCCGATCGCGCTGCACGACAGAACGGAGTCGAGCATGGCGCGCTCCTGCGGCCCCAGCGCTTCCAGATAGCCCGCTTTTGGCGGTTGCAGCCGCGAGGGCTTGCCGGTGCGCAGGTTGACGAAGGCTTGCTGCATCGAGGTGGCGCGCAAGCGCGCCTCGTCGTCCGTGTCGGCGGCGAAGACGTTGAAGCCGAGCATGACGTACGGCTTGTCGAGTTGCGCCGATGGCTGGAAGTTGTTGCGGTACAGCGTGAGCGCTTGCATCATCATCTGCGGCGCGAAGTGCGAGGCGAACGCGAACGGCAAGCCCATGTGCGCGGCCAGTTGCGCGCCGAAGGTGCTCGAGCCGAGTATCCACAGCGGCACCTTGGCGCCTTTGCCGGGCACGGCCAGCACCCGCTGGCGCG
The DNA here is from genome assembly GCA_035565375.1 of Duganella sp. Classification (GTDB taxonomy): domain Bacteria; phylum Pseudomonadota; class Gammaproteobacteria; order Burkholderiales; family Burkholderiaceae_D; genus Rugamonas. The sequence continues at coordinate 1,531 of DATMSN010000916.1, forward strand.
GCGTGTCTGACATGTAATCTTGCAACTCGAGCACGTCCTGCGGGAAGGCGTCGGCGTCCGTTTCGAGCGTGCGGCGCAGCGCCCTCGCCGTGGTCTGGTCGGAGCCCGGCGCGCGGCCCAGCCCGAGGTCGATGCGGCCCGGATACAGCGCTTCGAGCGTGCCGAACTGCTCGGCGATCACCAGCGGGGCGTGGTTGGGCAGCATGATGCCGCCGGCGCCGACACGGATGGTCGAGGTGCCGCCGGCCACATGCGCGATAACCACGGCGGTCGCGGCGCTGGCGATGCCCGGCATGCCGTGGTGTTCCGCCAGCCAGTAGCGGTTATACCCCCAGCGTTCGCCGTGTTGGGCGAGGTCGAGCGTGTTGCGGAACGATGCGGAAGCGTTGCTGCCTTCGGCGATCGGGGCGAGGTCGAGTATGGAAAATGGGATCATGCAATCCATATCGGGCCGACCGCACAGGTTTCAATGAAGCCCTTGGAGCGGACGTGGGTATAAATATCCGATGTTAAAGCGCCAATATCTTTATATTTGGACAGTCTTTTTATTATTTCCCTGTCATTCAAGTGTGTTTAATTTGCCGACATTCACCTCGGATTTCACAAAATGTTTTTCCTCAGCGCCTTCCTGATTTACTATTGGAAACAGTAGAGCGCCACGCCGAGCTACTCCCACTTCTCCGTAAATAATGTTATTTCGATGGCATCTCCTGCTATCGTCGGGAATTCGCATGCCTTCGAAACTTGTTATTTTGTTCGCGTTGTTACTCGGTTTGGTCAGCGAAGCGGTGTTCGCCGCCGGCGTGAGCGAGACGTCTTCGCAACGGCGCGGCCAGCTTTATCGGATTACCCACGACGGTAAAACCAGTTACCTGTTTGGCACCATCCATGTCGGCAAGGACGGTTTTTATCCGCTTGATGCCGAGGTTACGCGGGCGCTGCTCGATTCCAAGACGCTCGTCCTCGAGCTCGACATCCGCCAGGATGTGCCGTTTCAGAAGGCATTGGCCCGGCACGGCCGCTATGCGGACGGCGACATGGTGCAGAACCACCTGAGCCCGGCCACCCTGAACAAAATGGCGCAGGCGCTGGCCAAGGCTGGCCTGTCGCTGCAATCGGTGCAGCATTACAAGCCGTGGCTGATCGCCAATTTGCTGGTGGGCGCGGAGCTGGACCTGCACGGCTTCCAGCGCAGCCAGGCGGTCGAATACGCGCTGCTGGCCGCAGCGCAGAAGCAGGAAAAGACCGTGCACGAGTTGGAGAGTGCGGAATACCAACTGAGCCTGTTCGAGATGTTGGACGCGCGTCAGCAGGAGCAGTATCTGGTGGAAACGCTGGCCGATCTGGCCAGCGGATCGTCGTTGAAGAAGTCGCAGGCGTTGATCGACGCGTGGAGTTCGGCCGACGCGCCCGGCATCAAGGCGGCATGGCAGTCGGCCACCACGGGTGATTCAATCTCCGCAGGCTTCATGCAGCGCGTGCTGCTGGGCAAACGCAATCCGGAAATGGTCGCCAATATCGAGCGCATCATGCAGCAAGACCAAGTGGCCTTTGTCGGCGTTGGCCTGCTGCATCTGGTGGGTGACGACGGCCTGCCGCAATTGCTCAAGCGGCGCGGCTATCAGGTCGAACAGTTGTATTAATACGGCGTCAGGGTGCCGTTGTTGTAGCGGACCCTGTCACCGATTTTGTATGGGGGCATGGCATCGACCACGATCAGCTGGCTGCTGCCATCGTCCATGCGCACGGTGACGCGGTACACGCGGTCGGTTGGCGACCCGGTCATGGCGCCACCAGCCGCCGCCGCACCCATCGCGCCTACGCCGACATTCTGACGCTGCATCTGATCGATGGCCTGCACGGTTCCGTACGAGGTTTGCGCGGCGCTGCTGTCGGCGGTGTTGCCCATGCTGCCGCTGCTCCCCGTGCTGCTACCCGTTCCCGCCGCGCTGCTACCGGTCTCGCCGCTCGTTCTGCTGCTTGGGCTGCTGGTCCCGGCGCTGCTCGACGCGGCGGTGCTGCCCGGCGCCGTATAGCCGCTGTTGGCATCGCTGGATGTGTCCCCCGACATCCGGTCCGAAGCGCATCCGCCCAATGCCGCCATGCATAACATTGCAACCCATCTATTTTGCTTAGTCCTGTTCATTTTTTTTGCCTCCCCGTTGGTTAATCAAAGTGGGCCAGCCACTTGGGTGAGAGGAGGACGACGCTTTTTTTGTTCCAGACTATCCCGCCACAATTGATGTACATCAATTGAAACATGCTACCCGCAGACAATAATTGTTCGGTATCACTTTAAAGGACATCGATATGTTGACACGCGTGACAGACACTATTATCGAAGAGTTAATCACTCTAGCCTGTGGGGAAAAGCAGGATCCCCGCTGCCGGCATTTGCTCACTCACGCATTGCACGGATTGGTACGCGTGGCCCAAGCCGAGCAATTACAGCAAATGCGATTGGATGTGGAACTGGCGACGGGTGGCGGGAGCGGTCGTCCCGGCGATGTCAGGCTGACGGCTGGATACGGAAACGCGTCCACAAGGCCCACATGAGCAGGGCGGTCAGGACGGCGGCGTTGCAGTCGACCAGCCAGTCGGAAACGGCGCCGTGCCGGTAGGGCAGGAAGCTTTGCACCAGCTCGTCCAGCGCGCCCATGGCCGCGATGCTGAGGACGGCCTTGCCGGCGCGTTGCGGCAGGCCGCCCGTGCCGCCGGTGAACAGCAGGAAGGTCAATCCCGCATAGGCGATCGAGTGCAGGATGATGCCGGGCGCGACTTCGCCGATATCCGCGCGCGCGCCGGGAATCGAGCCGAAAACTAAAATCAGCAGATACAGGAAGAGCGCGGTCCGGTAGCGCAGTTTGGCGTGCGATGAGGTCAGAAGTAATTGCTTGATCATGAACCAAACAATACCATGCGCGGCGGGAAATGGGGAGGGGGAGTGGTGCACCGGCTTCCCGGTGCACCTTTCTTCAGTCATGCCTATCGGTTGCATGTAC
>DATMSN010000917.1:0-2135 GCA_035565375.1 Duganella sp.
AGTCGCGCTCGAGCACGACGAGGCGGCGCAGGTTCGCCGCGCGCTGGGCCAGCCGGCGCGCCTTGTTCTTCAACCAACTAGTCATCGACCCGTCCTAGCCGGCGTGCTTGCCGGCGCGGCCGATCGCGTGGTATTCGACGCCTTCCTTGCGCATCGTGGCCGGTTCGTACAGGTTGCGGCCGTCGAAGATCAACGGCTGCGACAGCGCGGCCTTGAGGGCGCCGAAGTCGGGGCTCTTGAACGCCTTCCATTCGGTCATGATGATCAGCGCGTCGGCGCCGTCGACCGCGCTCATCGGCGCGTCGCTGTAGGACAGGCCGCGCTGGCCGGCCGGCAGGTCCGCCAGGTCGAGCTCGAAGGCGTGGCGCGCCTCTTCCATCGACACCGGATCGAACGCGACCACCTTGGCGCCGCGCTTGAGCAGTTCCTTGACCATCACGCGGCTCGGGGCGGCGCGCATGTCGTCGGTGTTGGGCTTGAAGGCCAGGCCCCACATGGCGAAGGTCTTGCCGCTCAGGTCCTCGCCCAGGCGGGCGACGATCTTGCCGAGCAAAATCTGTTTCTGCTGGTTGTTGACCGACTCGACCGCGTGGAGGATCTCCAGGTGCTGGCCGAACTCGCCGGCGCTGCGCACCAGCGCCTGCACGTCCTTGGGGAAGCACGAGCCGCCGTAGCCGGTGCCGGCGTACAGGAAGCTAAAGCCGATGCGCGGATCGGAGCCGATGCCCTTGCGCACGTTTTCGATGTCGACGTCGAGCTTGTCGGCCAGGTTGGCCAGCTCGTTCATGAACGAGATGCGGGTGGCCAGCATGGCGTTGGCGGCGTACTTGGTGAACTCGGCCGAGCGCACGTCCATGTACAGGATGCGCTCGTGGTTGCGGTTGAGCGGGGCGTACAGTTCGCGCATCTTGTCGCGCGCCTGCTGGCCGGCGGCGTCGGTGTCGGCGCCGATGACGATGCGGTCCGGACGCATGAAGTCGTCGACGGCCGCGCCCTCCTTGAGGAACTCGGGATTCGACACCACCGTCACGCCGAGCTCGGCGCCGCGCGCGGCCAGTTCCTCGGCGATCGCGGCGCGCACCTTTTCGCCGGTGCCGACGGGCACCGTCGATTTATCGACGACAACCTTGAACGCGGTCATGTGGCGGCCGATATTGCGCGCTGCAGCAACGACGTATTGCAGGTCGGCCGAGCCGTCCTCGTCGGGCGGGGTGCCGACCGCGATGAACTGGATGTCGCCGTGCGCGACGCTGGCGGCGACGTCGGTGGAGAAGGTCAGGCGCCCGGCGGCGCGGTTGCGCTCGATGATCTCCTTCAGGCCCGGCTCGTAGATCGGCACGCCGCCGTTGTTGAGGATGTCGATCTTGCGCGCGTCGACATCCAGACAAAACACCGAGTTGCCCAGCTCCGCCAGGCAGGCGCCCGTCACCAGACCCACATAGCCCGATCCAATCACCGTAATTTTCATTCGCGTTCCTTATTTTCACTGTTTGCGCGCCGCGGGCACAGGGCACACGGCGCAGTATCGTCACATCACCATCTCATGCTATGCTACGCTGCAGCATTTGTTGGGAATTTTACACGTTATCGACATTTGCATCGGATTATTTTGAATCGAAGCGTGCTCGGGGGCGCGCGTGCTGCGATGCCGCAGCGGTACGCCCATTGCCATTCTTGCATGCTAGAATAGCGGGTCGCGCGCCGACGGCGGCCCCGCCGCGCCCCACGCGGCGACCCGGATTGTTTAACGTGTTAGCAGGAGTTCCAAGTTGGCGAAGATCGATGTCTTGTTGCCGGTGAAAAACGGAGTGGATTTCCTTGCGGAATCTCTCGACAGCCTGCGGGCGCAAACGTTCCCCGATTGGCGCGCGCTGGTGCTCGACCACGGCTCCGACGACGGCAGCGCCGAGATGGTGCTGGAGTATCAACGGCGCGACCCGCGCATCGAGCTGCACCGCCTGCCGCACGCCCAAGGCCTGTCGGGGCTGCTCAACGCCGGCCTCGACCTGGCCGACGCCGAATATGTGATGCGCCATGACGCCGACGATATCTGCTTTCCCGAGCGCATGGCCGTGTCGCTGGCCGCCTTCGCCGCCCAGCCCGATTGCGTGGCCATCGGCGGCCAGGCCGAAGTG
>DATMSN010000918.1:0-5669 GCA_035565375.1 Duganella sp.
GACAGCCAGGCCGGCTCGGACGGCAACATCTCGCCGACGATCTGGCGGTTGCGGGCGACGTTGTGCGGCTGGTCGCCGACGTGGGTGCCCAGGTTCAGGCCGCCCTGGCCCATGCCGTCGTCGTACGGCGGCGGACTGACACCGCCGCGCCGGGTGGTCGACAAGGTGCCGACGTTGGCGGGCAGGCCCGGCCAGTGCGGCACCAACCATTGCTGATGGATAGCGTTCAAACTTGTTCCGGTTCCTCGATGCCGGCCTTGGCGATCAGCTCGGCGAAATCCTCGGCAAGCGGCACCAGCCACTCGCACTGCTCGCCCGTGGCCGGGTGCACCAGCCCCAGACGGCGGGCCTGCAAGGCCTGGCGCGGGAAGACGCTGGCCAGGTGCTGCTTGCCATACATCACATCGCCGACCAGCGAAAAGCCGATCGACATCATATGCACGCGAATCTGGTGCGTGCGGCCCGTCTCCAGCCGGCACTGCACCAGGCTGACGGGACGGCGCTCCAGGTCTCCGCTGGCCAGCAACTCGTAGTGCGTGATGGCCGGCTTGGCGGAGAAGTTGTTCGACACCGCCATCTTGATGCGGTCCTTCGGATGGCGCCCCATCGACGCGTCTATAGTACCGCTAACGCGCGGCGTGCCCCACACCAAAGCGAAATACTCGCGCTTGACGGTGCGCGCGGCCAGCTGGCGCACCAGGTCGGTCTGCGCCGGCAAGGTCTTGCCCACCACCATCAGGCCGCTGGTGTCCTTGTCGAGCCGGTGGACGATGCCGGCGCGCGGCACGCCCGACAGCTGCGGGCAGTGGTGCAGCAGGCCGTTGAGCAGGGTGCCGGACCAGTTGCCGGCGCCCGGATGGACCACCAGGCCGGCCGGTTTGTTGATGACGATCAGGTGATCATCCTCGTAAACGATGTTAAGTTCCATCGCTTCCGGTTTAAAAGCCTCGTCTTCCGGCGCCGGTTGGGGCAGAATGACGATCTTCTCGTCGCCGTAGACGGTGTCCTTGGTGCTTTTGGCCACTTTGCCGTCGACCGTGACGAAGCCGTCGTCGATCCACATCTGCAGGCGGCCGCGCGAAAACTGCGGCACCAGCTTCGAAATGACTTTATCGAGGCGCTGGCCGCACGCTTCCGGGGTCAGTTCCAGCTCGATCGGAGCCAGGCCGTCATCGTCGTCGCCGTAGTCGCCATCCTGGACTTCGAGCGCTGCGGGCAGGTCGATGTCGGATTCGGTATCGGTGGAGGATTCGGCCAAATTCGGCTTTGGAGTTAATATCACGGCATTCCCATCGGCTATAATCAGCCTATTGTAAAACTTTGGTTAAACAGCTTCTTGCAAAACATATGCAAAAAAAATTATCGGTAGTCGCAGCAACGTTGGTTCTGCTTAGTTTGTCCGCTTGCGGCATTTTCTCGGAGAAAGCTGACGAGACAAAAGGTTGGACCGCGACGAAATTATACTCGGAGGCGACCGAAGAACTCGAAGGCGCGCACTACGAGCGCGCGATCCAGCTCTACGAGAAGCTCGAATCGAGCTATCCGTTCGGCACCTACGCCCAGCAAGCGCAGATGCAGATCGCCTACGCCTATTACAAGTCGCAGGACCAGGCCCAGGCGCTGGCGGCGGTCGAGCGCTTCATCAAGCTGCACCCGAACCACAACAATGTCGACTATATGTACTACCTGCGCGGCCTGATCAACTTCAACGACCAGATCGGCTTCCTGAACTTCATCTACGCCCAGGACACGACCGAGCGCGACCCGAAGGCGACGCGCGAGGCCTACGCGGCGTTCAAGCAGCTGGTGGATAAGTTCCCGAACAGCAAGTATACCCCGGACGCGCTGGACCGCATGCGCTACCTGCTCAACGCCATGGCGGCGTACGAGGTGCACGTGGCGCGTTACTACTACCGTCGCGGCGCCTACCTGGCCGCGGCCAACCGCGCGATGGGCATCATGAGCGACTACCGCGACTCGCCGGCGATCGAAGAGGCGCTGTTCATCATGATCCGCAGCTACGACAAGCTGGGCATGACGGAATTGCGCGACGACACGATGCGCGTGTTCAAGCTCAACTACCCGACCAGCAAGTTCCTCGACGAGGGCAAGAAGGCCGAGCGTCACTGGTGGAAGCTCTGGAACTAACACCGGATTTCTTCTAAAACACGTAGGGCGGATTAGGCGGAACGCCGTAATCGGCCATCTATGCGCCGCTGGTGACGCATGCATGGCCGATTACGCTACGCTAATCCGCCCTACGTTTTTTAGATTTAAGCGCGGTTGAGCGTTCGCCGCGCGCCTTTACACACTTTTACGCGGCCACCTTGCGGCGGAAAATCCAGGTGCTGTCGTCCGAATCCTTCTTGTCGAAGGCATAACCGTCGACGTCGAACTTCTTCAGCTTTTGCGGATCGGTGATGCCCTTGACGGCGGCGAAGCGCGCCATCAGCCCGCGCGCCCGCTTGGCGTAGAACGATATGATTTTATACTTGCCGTTCTTCCAGTCCTCGAACTGCGGCGTGATCACCGGCACCTCGAGCAGCTTGGGCTTGACCGATTTGAAATATTCCTCGGACGCCAGGTTGACCAGCGTGTCGGCGCCCTGCTCCCCGGCGGTTTTATTGAGCGCCCGGGTGATGGTGTCGCCCCAGAACTCGTACAGGTTCTTGCCGCGCGGGGTGTCCAGGCGCGTGCCCATCTCCAGCCGGTGCGGATGGATCAGGTCGAGCGGCCGCAACATGCCGTACAGGCCGGACAGGATGCGGATGCGCGCCTGCGCGTAGTCGAGCTGCCTGGGCGTGAGCGTGCGCGCCTCCAGCCCGCCATAGACGTCGCCGTTGAACGCCATGACGGCCTGGCGGCCCTCGGCGGTGTCGGCGGTCCAGCTGGCGTAACGGGCGACGTTGAGCGCCGACAGGTTGTCGGAAAGATCCATCAGCTCGCCGATCTGCAGCGGCGAGAACGCGCGCAGGCGCTCGATCAGTTGCGCCGAGTGGTCGAGAAAAGCGGGTTGGGAGTGCAGCTTGGTGGTCGGAGGGGTCTCGAGGTCGAGACTTTTTGCGGGCGAAAGCACTATCAGCATAAGATTCCAAAAAATTCCAAATAAGCATATTTATACGACTGCCCACATGATACCCGTTCCAACAAAACCCGCACCGGCGCGCATCGTCATCGACACCAACGTCTGCCTCGACCTGTTCGTGTTCCACGATCCGCGCTGGGCCGACCTGCTGGCCGCGCTCGAAAGCGGCACCGTCGAGGCCGTCACGCGCGCCGATTGCCGCGACGAATACAACATCGTGCTGCACTACGCCCACCTGCCGCTCGACGAGGCCAGCCGGCCGCTGGCGGCGGCCCGCTTCGACGCGCTGATCAAGGTGGTCGCGCCGGCCGAGTCCGGCGTGCGCCTGCCCGTCTGCACCGACAAGGACGATCAAAAGTTCCTCGAGGTGGCGCGCGACGCCGGCGCCGAGGTGCTCATCACCAAGGACAAGGCGCTGCTCAAACTGGCGCGCCGGCTGACCAAGGCCGGCATGTTCAAGGTCGTGGTGCCGGAGGCGTGGCGGCTCGAACGATAGATTTTTTACGCAACACCAAAGCGCCCCCGCTGAGCTAAAATAGGCCATCTGTCCACTACACAGCCGCCATGAATAGCCGCAACGATATTGGGAACGACCTCCCCGCCACCCCGGTGCTGACCAGCCGCCTGCCGGCCGTCGGCACCACCGTGTTCACGCGCATGTCGACCTTGGCGGCGCAGTCCGGCGCGGTCAACCTGGGCCAGGGCTTCCCCGACTTTCCGTGCGAACGCCCGCTGCTGCAAGCCGTCACCGACGCCATGCTGGCCGACTTCAACCAGTATCCGATGATGAGCGGCGCGCCGGTATTGCGCAACGCCATCGCCGCCAAGATCGCCGCCCTCTACGGCCACGACTACGACGCCGACAGCGCCATCACCGTCACCGCCGGCGCCACGCAGGCGCTGACCACCGCCATCCTGTGCTGCGTGCATCCGGGCGACGAGGTGATCGTCATCGAGCCGGTGTACGACAGTTATGTGCCGGCCATCAACCTGGCCGGCGGCGTGGCCGTGGGCGTACGGATGGAGATGGGCGCGGCCGGCTACGCGGTGCCGTGGGCCAAGGTGGCGGCGGCCGTCAGCGGCAAGACCCGCATGATCGTCATCAACACGCCGCACAACCCGACCGGCAGCGTGCTGCGCGGCGCCGACATGCACGCGCTGGCCGACATCGTGCGCGGCACCAACATCCTGATCCTGTCGGACGAGGTCTACGAGCACATGGTCTACGACGGCCAGCGCCACGAGTCGGTGTGCCGCCACGCCGAACTGGCCGCGCGCGCGTTCGTCGTCTCCAGCTTCGGCAAGACCTACCACGTGACCGGCTGGAAGCTCGGCTACGTCGCCGCGCCGCCGGCGCTGACGGCCGAGTTCCGCAAGGTACACCAGTACAACGTCTTCAGCGTCAACACGCCGATGCAGCACGGCGTGGCCAGCTACATGGCCGATCCGAAGCCGTATCTGGAGTTGCCGGCGTTTTACCAGCGCAAGCGCGACCTGTTCCGCGACGGCCTGGCCGGCACCCGCTTCGAACCGCTGCCGGCCGACGGCACGTATTTCCAGTGCGTGCGCTATGACAAGATCTCGACGCAAACGGAGGCCGAATTCGCCGAATGGCTGACCACCGAGATCAAGGTGGCGGCGATCCCGGTGTCGGCGTTTTACCAGCAGGCCAAGGAGTCCGGCATCGTGCGCTTCTGCTTCGCCAAAAAGGACGAGACGCTGGCGCTGGCGCTGGAGCGGCTGGCCAAAGTATAAAATCGGGGACCACCATCATGGCCGATACCAAACACCCGGAGCCGGCGCCGGCCGTCGCGGCGGCGCTTGCGGAAAACCCGGCGCCGCCATCGGTGCTGCACCAGCTTAACGTGTCGAACCGGCGGCTCGAGCGGCTGCTGCAAAACCTGCGCAACGCGCACGACGCCGAGAGCGAACTGCGCGACATCGCGCGCGAAGTGGTGCGCGCGGTCGACCTGAATCCCGATATCGCCCTCGCCTGCATCTTCCTGTGCCAGATCGCCGGCAGCTACGCGGTGCGCCATTGCATCGAGACGGCGGTCGTGGTGGTCGTCCTGTCGCGCAGCCTCGGCAAGACCGAGGCCGACGTCCTGACCGTCACGGCCGCCGCGCTGACGATGAACGTGGGCATGCTGCGCCACCACGAGAGCTTCCAGAACAAGCACAGCCTGAGCAACGAGGAAATGGCCATCGTGCGCCGCCATCCGGAGGACAGCGCCGACCTGCTCAAGTGCGCCGGCGTCGAGGACGAGGAATGGATCTCGTGCGTGCTGCTGCACCACGAAAACGATGAAGGCAGCGGCTACCCGGCCGGCATCGCCAGTCCGCAGGTGACCTTCAACGCCAAGCTGCTCAGCCTGGCGGACCGCTATTGCGCGCAAGTGTCGGCGCGCAACTACCGGCGCTCGGTGCTGCCCGACCGGGCGCTGCGCAACCTGATGGACGACAAGGCCTCGCCGGTCGATCCGGAGTTGGCGCTGCGCTTCCAGCGCGAGCTGGGCGACTTTCCGCCCGGTTGCCTGGTGCGCCTGGCCAGCGGCGAGATCGGCGTCGTCAGCCATCGGCTGGC
>DATMSN010000919.1:0-4285 GCA_035565375.1 Duganella sp.
GACCAGCGCCGGCGCCGTCGTCGGCGACGCCGTGTGGCGTGCCGTCGCTATCGAGCAGCGCGTGCAGGGTGTCGGCGGCAGCGTGATTACCGCCGGTGATCAGCACGCGCGTCCTCCCGCCGGACACCGTTGTCTACGGCGCGCCGCGCTTTTGCCCCAGTCGCGGCGCCGGCGAATTATTGCCGTTTGGCGACAGCGCGCTGCCGGATGGCGACATCGGCGCGTCACGTTTGAGCTGAAACTTCCTTCGTAGTCCAAACGCGCACGGCCGGACACCGGCCGCCGACGAAAAAAATACGGAGACAACAATCATGGCTGCGAATTCATATTACACGCAAGACAACCACGGACCGTTCGAGCTGTTCGAGCTCGGCGATTTCGCGCTGGAGGAGGGCGGCACGCTGCGCGGCGCTCGCCTGGCCTACAGCACCTTCGGCACCCTCAACGCCGGCAAAGACAACGCGATCCTGATGCCGACCTGGTACTCCGGCACCAGCAAGATCATGGAGACGGTCTACGTCGGCCCCGGCCGCGCCATCGACACCGACCGTTATTTCGTGGTCATCGCCAATCAGCTGGGCAACGGCCTGTCGAGCGCCCCGCACAACGCGGAGGCCGCCTTTCGCGGGCCGAAGTTCCCCAAGGTGCGCATCGGCGACGACGTGCGCGCCCAGCACGCGCTGCTGACGCGCCGCTTCGGCATCGAGCGGCTGGAACTGGTCTGCGGCGGCTCGATGGGCGCGCAGCAGACCTACGAGTGGGCGGTGCGCTACCCGGACATGGTCAAGCGGGCCGCGCCGATCGCCGGCACGGCGCGCAACACGCCGCACGACTTCGTCTTCACGGAGGCGCTCATCGAGGCGATCACGTCGGATCCGGGCTGGCGCGAAGGCTGCTATCGCGATGGCGCCGAGGTGCAGGCCGGGCTGCGGCGGCACGCCAAGTGGTGGGGCGTGATGGGCTTGAGCACCGAGTTGTTCAAGCGGGAACAATGGCGCGCAGCCGGCTTTTCCTCGGTCGAGGACTTCCTCACCGGTTTCCTGGAGGCCTACTTCCTGCCGATGGATCCGAACAACCTGCTGTGCATGGCATGGAAGTGGCAGCGCGGCGATGTCGGCCGCCACACCGGCGGCGACCTGGCCGCCGCGCTCGGGCGTATCAAGGCCAAGGTGTTCGTCATGCCGATCGACGAGGACATGTTCTTCCCGCCGCGCGATTGCAAGGCCGAGCAGGAGTTGATACCCGACAGCGAATACCGCGTGGTCCGCAGTCTGTGGGGCCACCTCGCGCTGTTCGGCCCGGACGCGGGGTACGTCGAGCAGGTCGATGCCCATTTGCGCGAGCTGCTGGCGATCGCCGTCTGAACCACATAAAAATAAGGGGAGACATGATGACCAGACCACATCAAGGCGCGTTGCGCGCCGCCGCCGCGGCCGCGCTGCTGTATGCCGCGACCGCCCACGCCGTCACCGTCGACGCCGGCGACTACACCCGGCTACCCGACGGCACGACGCTTGCGCTGCTGTACTACCAACATTTCGAAGGCAGCCAATTGTACGCCAGCGGCAACCGGGTGCCTGGCACCGCCGGCTTGGGGGCCGATGTCGGCATTTTGCGCGGCGTGCGCTTCGTCGACGTCGGCGACATCACGGTCGTGCCGCAGTTCCTGCTGCCGTTCGGGCGCCTCGACACGCACGGCATCCTGGCGGGGGCCAGGTCGACCAACGGTGTCGGCGACTTGATTTTCGCGCCCACCGTGCACCTGCTACAGGACCCGGAACGCAAGCGGTCATTCGCGTTTACGCCGTGGATCTACATGCCCACCGGCGCCTACGACAACAAAAACGCCTTGAACGCGCTGGGCGAGCACCGCTGGAAGCTCGATCTGCAGGTGGCCTACGTCACGCCGCTGAGCGGAAAATGGACGCTGGACCTGATCGGCGACGCGGTCTGGTATGGCCGCAACGGCGACTTTGGCGGCGCCGGCGCGACGATGAAACAGGCCGCCTCCTACCAGGCGCAGTCGCATTTGCGCTACCACCTCGGTCCGTCGACGTACGTGGCGGGGATGCTCTCGCACGAGCGTGGCGGCGAGACAATGGTGGACGGCGTGGCGCGGGACGACCGCCAACGGCGCACCAAAGCCCTGCTCAGCGTCGCCCACTTTGTGTCGCCATCGGTCCAGTTGCTGGCGTCGTACGGGCGCGACCTGTCGGTGCGTACCGGCGTCAAGGAGGACCAGCGCCTCAACCTGCGCGTGCTCAAGGTGTTTTGAGTCGCCCGCCGGCCGCCGTCGCCGGGCGGCCGGCCTTTTCGCGACAACAAAAATATGGAATGCCATGACTTGGAGTAAGTATAATTTCCAAGGGAGATGTATCGCTTGTCGTCATCAAGGGGGATCGATGGACTTCCTGCACAAAGCGCTGATCGTCGACGCCGAGGGGCGCCGCACCGACGAGCACGAGAAGCTAATCTCCGGCAACTACGAGGAGATCCAGACCTGGTCGGACCAGGTGTACATGCCCTACCGGGTGACGCCGGCCAAACCGGCGTTGACACCGGCGTCCTCGCTGTACGCGGTGTCCATCGGCAGCATGATACTGACGCGTTTTTGCTATGGCGTGCCGGTCCACCTGTCCGATTTCAACGCCGGCCCCGGCATGGGGATGGCGCTGACCACCATACGCGGCTCGGCGCGGCACTGGATCGACCAGCGGCGCTCGGCCGACACACCGGTCGGCCACACCTTCCTGGTCGACACCACGCGCACCGACTACTGGGTCGATTTCGATCCGCACCATCTGCAGCTCAACGTCACCTTTCCCCACCAGTATCTGGAAGAGCTGTTCATCCGCTGGCATGGCGCGCCGCCGGAGGCGCCGTTCTGGCGCCAGAAGATCGCGTTCGGCGGACCCGACTCGAGCTGGGCGGCGCTGCTCGAATACACCTGCCGCTGCGTCGCCGACAACCGCGACCAGGTCCTGCGCGGCCCGCTGGGCAACCACCTGGAGGAGCTGCTCGGCATGCATATGCTGACCGAATGGTCCAAGCGCGGCGGCGGCGCGGCGGCGAAGAAGGGCGGGCTGGCGCCGCGTTGCGTCAAGCTGGCCGAGGATTATCTGCGCGTCAACGCCCGGCAAGCGCCGACGCTGTCGAGGACCGCGCAGGCGGCCGGGGTCAGCGTGCGCACGCTCAGCAATTCGTTTCGCCAGTTTCGCGGCATGACGCCGATGGCGTATCTGCGCGAGCAGCGCCTGGAGGGCATGCGCCAGGAATTGCTGTCCGCGCCGTCCGGCGCCACCGTCGCGGCGATCGCCCACCAGTGGGGCTATGCCAGCCTGGGCTCGTTCGCCGCCGCCTACTTCAAGCGTTACGGCGAGCTGCCGTCGCAGACGCTGGCCCGGCTGCGGTCGCGCTAAGCGGATCGGCCGGGCCTCAGGCGGCGAGCGGACGCTCCTTGATGAACAGCGCCGTCACCGCGCCGATGCCGCACAGCGCCATCACGTAATAGGCCGGCGCCAGCGGCTGGGTTTTCAGCATCAAGGTCACCATGATCGGCGTCAGACCGCCGAAGATCGCGTAGGCCACATTGTAGGAGAACGACAAGCCCGAAAAGCGCACCGGCGCCGGGAACGCGCGCACCATCGCGCTCGGCACCACGCCGACCACGCCCACGCTCAGCCCCAGCAGCGCGTACAGCGGCAGCAGCAGGTCGGGGCGCGTCTTGAGCGTGGTGTAGAACACCCAGGTGCACACGGCCAGCAGCACGGCGCCGGCGATCAGCATGCGGCGCGCGCCGAAGCGGTCGGCCAGCACGCCGTAGATCACGCAACCGAAAGCCAGGCACAAGGTCGCCGCCGTGTTGGCGGGCAACGCCGTGCGGGCATCGAAGCCGTAGACTTTTTGCAGCAGCGCCGGCGTCATCAGGATCACCACGACGATGGCGGCCGACAGCATCCAGGTCAACAGCATCGACAGCGCGACGGAGCGGCGGTGCTGGCGCAGCACCGCCTTGAGCGGCATCTCGGCGGCCAGCGCCTTGCGCTGCTGCAGTTCGAGGAAGACCGGCGTCTCGTGCAGCCAGCGCCGCAGGTACATCGCGCCCAGGCCGAAGATGCCGCCCAGCAGGAACGGCAGGCGCCAGCCGTAGTCCAGCACCTGTTGCGGCGTGAAGACGCTGTTGATGCCGGTCGCCACCAGCGAGCCGAGCAGGATGCCGAAGGTCAGGCCGGCGGTCAGCGTGCCGCAGGCGTAGCCGATGCGGCGCGCCGGCACATGCTCGGAC
>DATMSN010000920.1:0-9777 GCA_035565375.1 Duganella sp.
ACCCAGGCCTTGTTGCCGGCCAGGGCGCGGCCCAGCGGCTCGACCTTGCGGATGCGGCAGCACTCGCGCCGCATCTCGATGCTGTCGTAGAAGGCGTTGAGGCCATTCCGCGCGACGTAGGCGTCGACCGCTTCGGGCTGCGGTTTGTACAGCGCGATCTCGTAGCCGTCGTAATGCGCTTTCACCTTGTCGAGCATCGCCAGCGTTTCCGGGTGCAGACGGCCGGTTTCCAGCGAGAAGATACCGATATCCAGTTTGGATTTCAGGATCAAATCGGTCAGCACCATGTCTTCGGCCGCCAGGCTGGAGGCGAAGACCGCCGGGGAAAATTCGCTGGCGATGCGCGACAGCGTGGCGCTGCTGTCGGCAATCAGCTTGCTCAGGTCACTCATTCATACTCCAATCAGATACCGGCGCCATCGTTGTTGGCGGCCGTGCCGGAAGTGCCGGACGTGCGGGCATGGCGGCGGTACAGCGGCAGCTTCTGGTCCACCGACGCCTGGTAGGTTTCCGAGAAGTCCGACAAACCCTTGAGGGCCTCGTGGATGCTGCGGTCCGGACGCGTGGCGTAGGCGTTGAAGCCGACGCGCTGCATCTGGAACAGCTGGTCGCGCAGCACGTCGCCGATGGCGCGCAGTTCGCCGCTCCAGCCCAGGCGGATGCGCAGGTTGTAGGCGATCGAGTAGCCGCGGCCGTCGGTGAATTTCGGGAAGTCGACGGCGATGACGGCGAACTTCGACAGGTCGTCCCTGATCGCTTCCGGACGTTCGTCGCTGGCGATCCAGACGCCGATCTCGCCGGCGGCGGCGCGCGCGGCCAGCAGTTCGCGCTGCACCAGCCACAGGCTTTGCGGCACGATCACTTTGCCCTCGGGGACGGCGACGGTGGCCGGATCGATCTGCGGCGCGCCTTCGACCGGTTCGGCCAGGCGCAGCACCTGCCAGTCGTCCTCGACGACTTCACGGCCCTTGATGATCAAATTTTTCGCTGCTTCAGACATATTCATCCTCTCCTACCAGGCGACCGGATTTCTCGGCGATCGGCGTGGCGTATACAAATTCCTTGAACGGGGCGACGCCGAGCCGCTGCGCGCAGGCGGCGAACGACTCGTCCTCGAAGCGCTCGCGCACATAGACCTGCAGCAGGCGGGCGATCACTTCCGGCATTTGCAGCGCGGAGAACGACGGTCCGATGATCTTGCCGATGGCCGAGTGGTTGCCCTGCGAGCCGCCGATCGACACCTGATACCATTCGCTGCCGTCCTTGTCGACACCGAGCACGCCGATGCTGCCGACGTGGTGGTGGCCGCAGGCGTTGATGCAGCCGGAGATATTGAGTTCGATCTCGCCGATGTCGTGCTGGTAGTCGATGTCGTCGAAACGCTCGGCGATGGCGGCGGCGATCGGAATCGACTTGGCGTTGGCCAGCGAGCAGAAGTCGCCGCCGGGGCAGCAGATCATGTCGGTCAGCAGGCCGATGTTCGGCGTCGCCAGGCCCTTGGCCTTGACTTGCTGCCACAAGGTGAACAACTGCGACTGCTCGACGTCGGCCAGCACGATGTTCTGCTCGTGCGTGACGCGCAGTTCGCCGAAGCTGTAGCGGTCCGCCAGGTCGGCCATGAAGTCGATCTGCTCGGCGGTGGCGTCGCCCGGCGGCACGCCGGTCTTTTTCAGCGACAGCACCACGGCCGCGTAGCCGGGCTGCTTGTGCGGCTTGACGTTGCGGTTGATCCAGTTGGCGAAGGCCTTGTTGCCGGCCGCTTCCGGCGCGGCGGTGACGTCGCTGTCGTCCAGCTGCTGGTAGGCCGGCGGCTGGAAGTAGTCGATCACGCGCTGCATCTCATCGACCGTCAGGGTCTCGGGACCGTCCTTGAGGTCGACCCATTCGGCTTCGACCTGGCGCGTGAATTCCTCGACGCCGATGGCTTTGAGCAGGATCTTGATGCGCGCCTTGTACTTGTTGTCGCGGCGGCCGTACTGGTTATACACGCGCATCACCGCTTCGGTGTAGGTCAGCAGGTGTTGCCACGGCAGGAACTCGCGGATCACGCTGCCCAGGATCGGCGTGCGGCCCATGCCGCCGCCGGCCATGAATTTGAAGCCGATCTCGCCGGCGTCGTTGCGCACCACGGTCAGGCCGATGTCGTGCACGGCGATGGCGGCGCGGTCCTCGACGGCGCCGTTGATGGCGACCTTGAATTTACGGGGCAGGGCGATGAATTCGGGGTGGAAGGTCGACCACTGGCGCAGCACCTCGGCGTACGGACGCGGATCGATGATCTCGTCGGCGGCGACGCCGGCGTACGGATCGGAGGTGGTGTTGCGGATGCAGTTGCCCGAGGTCTGGATGGCGTGCATCTCCACCGAGGCCAGGTCGCTCAGGATGTCCGGGGTCTGTTCCAGCTCGATCCAGTTAAACTGGATGTTCTGGCGGGTGGTGAAGTGGCCATAGCCGCGGTCGTACTTGCGGGCGATGTGGGCGAACATGCGCATTTGCTTGGACGACAACAGGCCGTACGGCACGGCGATGCGCAGCATGTAGGCGTGACGTTGCATATACAAGCCGTTTTGCAGGCGCAGCGGCACGAATTCGGCTTCGGTCAGCTCATCGGAGAGGCGGCGCCGTACCTGGTCGCGGTACTGTGCGATGCGTTCTCGCACGATAAGATGGTCGTACTGGTCGTATTGATACATATTCTTCCTAGATAGTAGCTTGCTAGAATCCCCACACTAGCGCTAATAGTAATAAACTTCGTCTTTATTCCAAACGACTTAGTCTTTATTTGCTTATATAAGGATTGGGCATAAGCATGGACGCAAATAATTTTAAGATGGGCCGAGACTTGCAATGAACCTTCACCAACTGCGCTTCGTGCGCGAAGCCGTACGCCAGAACTACAACCTGACCGACGCCGCCAAGGCGCTGTTCACCTCCCAGCCGGGCGTGTCCAAGGCCATTATCGAGCTGGAGGAGGAGCTGGGCGTCGACATCTTCACGCGCCACGGCAAGCGCATCCGCGGCCTGACCGAGCCGGGCCGGCTGGTGTTGGAGTCGGTGGAGCTAATTATGCAGGAAATCGACAGCCTCAAGCGTATCGGCAAGGAATACGCGGCCCAGGACAGTGGCAGCTTCACCATCGCCACCACGCACACGCAGGCGCGCTACACGTTGCCGAAGGTGGTGCAGGCCTTCATGCTGAAGTTTCCCAAGGTGCGATTGTCTTTATTGCAAGGCAATCCGCAGCAGATCGCCGAGATGGTCCAGCGCGACCAGGCCGACCTGGCCATCGCCACCGAATCGATCGCCGGCATTGCTGGCTTGATAACGTTGCCTTGCTATCAATGGGAGCACGTGGTGGTGGTGGCGCCCGACCATCCCTTGCTCAAATCGAAGCAGGTGACGCTGGAAGAAATTGCCGCTTTCCCGATCATCACGTACGATGGCGCCTTCGCCGGCCGCAGCAAGATCGACCACGCGTTTTCGTTGCGCGGTTTGAAGCTGGATGTGTTGCTGGAGGCCATAGACGCCGATGTGATCAAGACCTATGTCGAGTTGGGCATGGGGATTGGTATCATAGCGGGCATGGCTTACGACGCCGAGCGCGACAAGAACCTGCGCGCCATCCCTGTCGGCCACCTGTTCGGCATGAATGTGTCGCGGGTGGCGGTCAAGCAGGGCGCCTATCTGCGCAGCTATATATATACCTTTATTGAACTGCTGGCCCCCACGCTCAACCGCAAGTTGATCGAGCAGGCCATGAGCGGTGAAAAAGAGCACTACGAACTGTAACTTGAAAGCAATACCATGATTACCAATCAGTTGGCACAATTCTATGCCGTCAACGCCGACAACTACGACCAGGTCTACGCGCAGGAAGAGCGCTTCGACGATCTGGACGACCTGCAGGAAATGGTCGCCGAGCTGTTCCAGGGCCACAAGGTGCTGGAGCTCGCCTGCGGCACCGCCTATTGGACCGACCTGATCGCCGAGGTGGCCGAATCCGTGCACGCCACCGACCTGCTGCCGGAGATGATCGCGCTGGCCGAGACGCGCGGCCTGGACGAGGACGTCGTCACGTTCGGCGTGATGGACGCGTTTAACCTGCCCGACGACCTGGAGGGCAAGTACACCGCCGTGTTCGCCGCCGGGCTTTGGACGCACGTCAAGCGCGAGGACCAGGAAAAATATCTGAAGACGCTGCGCGCCAAGCTGGGCAAGGATGTGTTGCTGGTGCTGTTAGACGAATCGTATGTCGACGGCCATACGATGGTGTTCGCGCGCACGGATATGGAGGGCAACACCTTCCAGATCCTGACGGCCGACGATGGCCAGCGCTACGAGGTGATGCACAATTACCTGACCGACAGCACCTTGCGCAAGCGCTTCGCGGCGTCGACCAAGCAGTTCCGCATCGAGCGGCTCGAGTATTACTATCTGTTGAGCTGCAAGCTGAAGTAGCGGTGGCCGGGCGGGTGCGTGGTTGATGTGGATGAACGAGGAGTCTTCATGACGCGCCTCGAAGAGTTTGGGGTGTGCCTCTCGTCGAATCCCGGAATTCATCGGTCAGGTTTATACTTGACGGATGGTCTTCAAAAGGGGCGCATCATGTTGTCTAGCGAACTAAGAAAACTCGAGGCGTTCGGTCTGCATGTTTGCCGCGAGGCCCAGCGTCATGATTTCCCGCTACCAGGGGATATTGATAAGGCGGCCGAGGCTGTCACTATAGAGGTTGGAAAGTTTCAGGCGATGGCGCTGACGACTGCGCACTATGTTCAGCTGTTCCTTAAAGGCACGGCTTCAGACGTTCCGAGACTCGAGCAATTGCAAACGCTGTTTGCGAAGGCACGCGATTCCGTCGGAGTGTACTACGGTGCCAATGTGGAGCGGCGCCAAGGGGTTATCGATGACGACCGGCTGGCGGCCCCGGATGGCATTGCGGAAGCTTACGAAGCGCTTCTCGAGGTGGTTTCCGCCCTCCATAACAGCCTCAACGCGCTTGCGTGGATCATCGGCGAGCAAATTGCGGAGACCGATCGCGTTCTCCCGGGAACTTTTAATACTGCGGAAGATCTCTTTTCTTCGATGGGTATCTGATTGCCATGGCGCATACAGATCAGGACGCTTCGTCTCAAATCGAAATTTGAGAGTGATGTCAAGGCGCTTCCAAAGGATGTCCTGGCTGCGGTGAAAGATGCCGTGGCCGACTTGCTCAAAGATCCCATTCCAACAAGCAGGCGCCTTCATCCATTAGCTGGTTTTAAGAACCCCAAGGTCTACACCATCGATGTTTTCAGCAATCATTCGTACAAGATTTCGCTGGAAATCGAAGGTGACACCGCTACGCTCAGACGCGTCGGTACCCATAAAGTAATTGACCGGTCACCCTGAACCGACATTTCCTTCCGCCCTTTGTCGGGTCTTTTTGGTTCGTGACGCGGTTTCAAAGCCGCATGGCGCGAGGGAAAGATGCAGTGGTATATTTACAACACAACAGTGTTGTCACATTGCTGAAGTAATTGATAGGCATGATTCGCCCCGTGCAGCTTTCTTTCAACCTTCAGTAGAGAACATCAAGTGAAAAAACTTACTCTGGCAGCAATGATCATCGGCGGTTTCGCAGCACAGGCGCAGGCCCAATCGAATGTAACGATCTACGGTATCGTCGATGCCGGTATCGTTAGCGAGCGCGGTGGCGCGGCCGGCAGCGTGACCAAAGTCACCAGCGGTATCGGTAGCCAGTCCCGTCTGGGTTTCCGCGGCACCGAAGATCTGGGCAACGGCCTGTCGGCCATCTTCCAGATCGAAACCGGCCTGAAGGTCGATGACGGCACGCTGGACAACACCAACAGCGCGCTGTTCAACCGCCTGGCGTTCGTCGGCCTGAAAAGCAAGGAAGCCGGCACCCTGACCCTGGGCCGTCAATACACGATGCTGTACAACGCCATGAGCCAGGTCGCCGACCCGTTCGGCGCGGGCTATGCCGGCTCGATCAAGAATCTGTTCCCGGCCGCCGGCGCCAACACGCGCGTCAGCAACGCCATCGTCTACGCCACGCCGGTGTTCGGCGGCTTTAGCGCCGAGGCGCTGTACGCGCTGGGCGAGCAGGCCGGCAGCACCGAAGCCGGCCGCCAGTTCGGCCTCGGCCTGAACTTCTCCCAGGCCGACCTGAACGCGCGCCTGGTCTACAACAACCGCAACAACGACACCGTCGCCAGCGGCACCACCCCGGCCGTGAACCGCGATACGGGCCGCAACACGCTGTTCGCGATCAACTACGACTTCAAGGTGGTCAAGGCTTACTTCGCCTACGGCGACGACAAGGGCGTCAACAGCGCCGCGCTGCCGGTGGCCAACGCCTACGGCTACGCCGTCGCCCCGCGCGCCAGCCTGGAAAGCAACGACATCCTGATCGGCGTGCAAGTGCCGGTCGGCAGCGGCACCATCATGGCGTCGGCGATCCGCAAGAACGACAAGACCAACTTCAACCAGGATGCCGACCAGTGGGCCGTGGGTTACCTGCACGCGCTGTCGAAGCGTACCGGCGCCTACATCGCCTACGCCAAGATCAAGAACAAGAACGGCGCCGGCTACACCGTGGGCAACAACAACGAAGCCGGTACCGGCGACAAAGCCTTCAACATCGGCGTGCGTCACTCGTTCTAAGCGGTATCGACGGCGCCTTCCTGGGCACGCAACGGCAGGCGGATGATAATCCGCGTGCCGCCGTCGCTGAGGATGGAAATGTCGCCGTGCAGTGCCCACACGCGTTCGCGCATCCCGATCAGGCCAAAGGACGATGCCTTGTCCATGTCGTGTTCGGCGATGCCGCGGCCGTCGTCGTGGATTGAAATTTGCAGCGACGATTCCGAACGCCTGAGCGACAGCTCGACGTTTTGCGCCTCCGCGTGGCGCGTGATGTTGGTCAGCGCTTCCTGCGCGATGCGGAAGATGGCGGTGCTGTAGGCGTCATCGAGTATCAAATCCTCCTCGTTCGCGTGCAGCCTGCAGGAAATGCCATAGCGCGACACGAATTCCTGGCGCAAACTCTCCAACGCAAAATACAAGCCGCCCTCGTCGAGCGCGCGCGGGCGCAGGTTGCTGGCGATGCGCCGCAGCGAGGTGATGGCCGACATCAACAGTTCGTCCATGCCCGCCTGCAGCTTGCGCGCCGCCGGGTCGCCGCTCGATTGTTGCTGCAGCAGCGCCAGGTCGACCCGCAGCGTCGCCAGCAGTTGGCCGAGGTCGTCGTGCAGCTCGCGGGCGATGTGCTTGCGTTCCTCCTCGCGTATCGTTTGCAGCGCGGCCGACAGCTCGCGCAACTGGGAATACGATTGCTCCAGCTGCTCCTGCACCTGCTTGCGCTCGGTGATGTCGCGCAGGATGATGGTGTAGATCTGGTGGCCGTTTTCGGACAGCGACGAGATCGAGCCTTCGAGCGGAAAGTGCTGGCCGTTGGCCTTCATGCCGGTGACCGCGTAGTCGCTGGCGCGCCGGCCCTTCATGCGCAGGCGGATGCCGGTCGAGCCGAAGTAGTGGGTCGACGCCGTGCCGCCGGTCTGGCGCTGGTCGCGTGGAATGAACTGCTGCAGCGGCACGCCTTCCATCGCCTGGACCGTGGTGCCGAACATGGCTGCGGCCGACGGGTTCGCCTGCAGGATGTGCTGTTGTTCGTCGGTGATGATGATGGCGTCGCTGGCGTGCTGGATGATGCCGCGGCTGCGCTTGTGGGCGGCGGAGGAGGCGCTGGAACACAACCAGCCCATGCGCCAGGACAGGCGGGCGAACAGGGCCGCCCCGACGCTGATGAAGGGCAGCTTGAATAACGATCTGGCTTGGCCGGGCATTTTCATGCGGCATCCCTCAGCCGGAAGAGGGGCGGCTGCAACACAGACAGTATTGCAGCCTGATTTTGCCCTCTTGATATGTCTCAATCCTGCGCCGGGCGGGCGCGATCTTCCTTTGCTTTGTCCCTACATCTGCTTGAACAAATGCAGGAAACTGCGGCTCACCTCGAGTTTGTCCGACTTACCTTTGATCATGACCAGGTGGCGGCCGCGGATGTCGCGTGTAACGCCTTCGATGGCGTTGACGTTGACCAGCGTGGCGCGGTGGATTTGCCAGAACAGCGCCGGATCGAGTTCCTCGGCCAGGTCGCGCACCGGCTTGCGGATCAGCGCCTCGTAGCGCTCGGTCTGCACGCAGGTGTACTTTTCGTCGGAGCGGAAGAACAGGATTTCCTCGACCGGTATCATGCGCAGGTCCTGGCCGATGCTGGCCTGTATCCATTGCAGGTAGGCCGGCTTGGGCGCGGTGATCTTTTCGGCCAGTTGCGACAGCATCGCCGTGACGCTGGCGTTGACGTCGGCGGCCGGCTTGCTCAGGCGGGTCTTGAGGCGGTCGACGGTGATTTGCAGGCGTTCCGGCTCGGGCGGTTTGAGGACGTAATCGACGGCGCCGCGCTCGAACGCCTCGACCGCGTAGGCGTCGTAGGCGGTCACGAAGACGATATGGCTCTTGTTGCCGATCACGGTGGCCGCTTCCATGCCGGTCTTGCCCGGCATGCGGATGTCGAGGAAGGTGAAGTCCGGCTTGAGCTGGTCGACCAGTTCGATCGCCTCGTCGCCGTTCTTGGCTTCGCCGATAATCTCCAGTTCGGGCCAGACCTGGCCCAGGCGCATGCGCAACTGGTCGCGCATCAAACGTTCGTCATCGGCAAGAATAGCTGTAGGCATCGTGTTGGGTGTGTTTAAGTTGTTAGACGTGGATGATTATTTGGTCAATTATTCAACGAATCGGCGCATTAATCAATCGCTCTTATTCGGACTCTTGCTGGCCAGCTGGTACGGCACCTCGATTGTGGCAATGACGCCGCTTGGACTGTTGGCCGCGATGAGCAACTGGCCCTGGTCCCCGTGCAGCAGTTTCAGGCGCTCGCGGATGGTCATCAGGCCCAGTCCGGTGCCATCGCTCGGCACGGCGCCGAAGCCCAGGCCGTCGTCGCTGACGATCACGCGCAGTTTGTTGTGGGCGACGTCGGCGCGCACCTTGAGCGTGCCGCCTTGCGGCTTGGCTTCGAGGCCGTGTTTGATGGCGTTCTCCACCATCGATTGCAGCATCATCGGCGGGAACGCGGCGCTGCGCAGGCCGTCGGGGATGTCGAAGTCGACGGTCAGACGTTCTTCCATGCGCATTTTCAACAGGTTCAGATAGGCCACCACCATGTCGGCTTCACGGCCAAGGTTGGTGATCAGGGCGTTGTCGCGCATTTGCGGCAGCACCGCGCGCAGGTATTTGATCAGACTGCGCTGCATGGCCGACGCGCGCGGCGGGTCGGTTTCGATCAGGTGTTCGACCGAGGCCAGCGTGTTGAACAAGAAGTGCGGTTCGACTTGCGCCTGCATCATCTGCATCTTCGCCTCGCTGAGCTGGCGCTGCATGGATTCGCGTTCGACGGCGGCGTTGGCGGTCAGCGTTTCCGCCTCGGCGCGTTTTTTTCCGCCCATCAGCGCCTTTGTGCCGAACAGGGCCAGCACCAGTAGCGTGACGAAGCTGCGGAACCAGGTCGATGCCTGGCCGTGGTAGCGGGCCACTTTCTGTTCGGCCGCGTCGTCGACGGCTTCTTCAATCGCGTTGGACAACTCTTCGCCGATTTGCGGCGGCAGGTCGATGTGGACTTCTTCGCCGGGCAGCGTGGGCAGGGCGGGCACGGCCGGGTTGGCGGCCTTGCCACCTTTGCCGCTAGACTTCGCCGGCGCGGCGGGTTCGGCCGGCGCTTCG
>DATMSN010000921.1:0-2507 GCA_035565375.1 Duganella sp.
GCTGAGCTCGTGTAGAAATGGTGGACCTGACCCCGGAGTTTGGGGGAAGGGATCAGGCGGCTTTGACGGATTCCGGCCGGCCGCAGTAGCGTTGTACGTAGGCTTCGTGCGTCGGCAACTGCACCACCGTGCGGTCGATCGTGGATTTGATGTTGCCGAGGAAGTGCTTGAGCTCCTCGTCACCCATCAGGTCCGCCGCCTGGTGGTGCGACGCCGGCATGATGCCCTGGCCCAGCATCACCTGGATCCACGAGTTTTCCGCGAATAGTTCGTTGGGGATGCGGAACACGCGGCCCGTTTCGCGGAACAGGTCGATGCGGTGCCGCAGCGAGGCCGGGATGCTCATCTCGCGGCAGTCGATCCAGAACTGCGAGTCGGTGCGGTTGTTGACGTGGTAGTGCAGGATGATGAAGTCGCGTATGTGGTCGATCTCGCGGTTGCATTGCGCGTTGTATTCGTCGATGTCGGACTGGCTGATGCCGCCCGTCGTCGGGAACATCTGCATCAGCCGCACCACGCTGCGCTGGATCAAATGGATGCTGGTCGATTCGATCGGCTCCAGGAAGCCGCTCGACAGGCCGATGGCGACCACGTTGCCCTTCCAGGTTTGCCTGCGCTGGCACGGTTTGAACTTGATCACGCGCGGTTCGATCAGCGTGCGGCCTTCGACGTTGCGCAGCAGTTGCTTGCGCGCCGTGTCGTCGTCCAGATAGCGGCTCGAATAGACGATGCCGTTGCCGACGCGGTGCTGCAGCGGGATGCGCCATTGCCAGCCCGCCTGGTGCGCCATGGAGCGCGTCAGCGGGATGGCGTCGGCCACCGCTTCGGTCTGCACGGCGATGGCGCGGTCGCAGAACAGCCATTGCGACCAGTCCTCCATCGTTTCCTCCATCGCGTCGCCGATCAGCAGCCCGCGGAATCCGGTGCAGTCGATGAACATGTCGCCTTCGATCTCCTGCCCCGATTCGAGCACGATCGAGCGCACGTCGCCGCGCATGGCGCCTTCAACATGCTTGGTGTAGCGGACGATCTTGCCCTCGATGCGCTGCACGCCGCGCGGTTCGCTCAGGCGGCGCAGGTATTTGGCGTAGCGGCTCGCGTCCAGGTGGTAGGCGTAGTTCATGCCGTTGTTGGGCAGGTGCGCGAAGCGGTGCTCCAGCGAGGCTTTCAACTCCAGGCAGTAGTCGCCGTAGTCGCCGGCCAGCCCGCGCTCGACGCCCTTGTGCCAGAAGTGCTGGAAGCCGGCCGTCCAGTGGTCGGTGCCGGTGAAGCCGAACGAGTGGATGTAGTTCTCCTTGACGTTGCGCCATTCCTCGAAGGAGATCCCCAGCTTGAAGGTGGCCTGCGTCTCGGCCATGAATTCCTGCTCGTTGATCTCGAGCAGATTATGGAAGTTCATCAGCGTCGGGATGGTCGCTTCGCCGACGCCCACCGTGCCGATTTCGTCGGACTCGATCAGTTTGATGTCGAGCCGCTTGCCCAGCACCTTGGCGATGCCGGCGGCGACCATCCAGCCGGCGGTGCCGCCGCCGCAGATGACGACGCGGCGCACCGGTGGTCGATTGTTCGGATCTTTGTTCTGGTCTTGCATTTGCCGGTCTCCTTAACGGTTCAGCTTTTTTAATATCTGGGCGCGCAGCGCGCGCGCGCCATCGGCCGTCAGCGGCGCCAGTACGTGGCGCGCCGCTTCCGGTATGTGTTGCGCCGTTTCGTCGTCGGCTTCGAATATGTAGTGGCGGAAGACTTCCTGCCACGCCTTGCGCTGCTCCGGCGGCAGCCCGCGCATCGTCAGGAAGGCCGTCATCAGCGCGTTGGTCGGTGTGTCCATGAATTCCGGGGTGCGCTGCCACCAGTAGTTGACCAGCACATTGAAGGCGTCCAGCGCTTCGATATGGTGCCACCACATGCTGGGGATGAAGAGGGCGTCGCCCGGGCCGAGCACCGCGCTTTGCGCGTGCTCCAGCGCCTCGGCGTAGCGCGGGAATTTCTCGAAGTCCGGTTTCAGCATGTCCACCAGGCTGATGGCCTGGCCGGCCGGCGTGAAGTCGAGCGGGCCGATATACAGGTTTTTCAGCTGCTCCGGCGGGAACAGCATGAAGCGCCGGTGCCCCGCCGCCACCACCGCCAGGTTGTCCGGCACGTCGTAGTGGGCGGCGATGCGCGTGCGGTTGCCGATCCAGATGCTGGCCAGCGCGTCGCGCCCGCCCAGATCGAGGTCGTTGTGCTCGCGGAAGCCGGGCAGGCAGGTGTCGACGCTGGTCGATCCCACGTACACCGTCGGCGGCCGGGCCATGTCGCGCTTGACCCGGATCTCATCGAGCACGCCGGTCAGCTTGGCGTGCACCGGGTAGAAGTTAAAGCCGCTCATGTCCTCGTTGTAGAAGAAGCGGCCCCCGGCCTCGGGTGGGCCCAGCATGGCGCCGACCGTCGCGCCGACCGTGGCGTCGCCATAAAAACGGCGCAGGTAGGCGTCGCCCTCGTCGTCGGAGGCGAGGGCGGCGCGCACC
>DATMSN010000922.1:0-4879 GCA_035565375.1 Duganella sp.
GTTCATCGACACGGCGAATGCGAAGACGCTCGACGCCAGGTGCCTCGACACGCTGCCGTACACGCCGCCGTTCACTACGTACAACGGCTGGGAACCGTGAGCGCGCCGCGCCCACCCAAAGGACACTGACATGATCGTTGCAGAACACCTGCGCAAGACCTTCCCAGGCAAGGGCAAGGACAAGAACCCCGTGATCGCGGTCGACGATGTCGGCTTCACCGCGCGCGACGGCGAGATCACCGGCCTGCTCGGCCCCAACGGCGCCGGCAAGACCACCACCCTGCGCCTGCTGTCGACCGCGCTCAAGCCCGACGCCGGCAGCATCCATGCCAACGGCGTCGACCTGCTGCACAATCCGCTGGTGGCGCGCCAGCACATCGGTTTCCTGTCCGGCAGCACCGGCCTGTACGGCCGCCTGACCGCGCGCGAAAACGTCGAGTACTTCGGCCGCCTGCACGGCATGCGGCCCGACCATTTGAAACGCCGCTGCGACGCGCTGTTCGACCTGCTGCAAATGCACGAATACGGCGACAAGCGCGCCGACCAGCTGTCCACCGGCATGAAGCAGAAATGCTCGATCGCCCGCACCGTCGTGCACGAGCCGAAGATCGTCATCCTCGACGAGCCGACCACCGGCCTCGACGTGATGGCGGCCAAGGTCTTGCTCGACTTTATCGCCAGCTACAAGGCGCTGGGCGTGCCGCTGATCTTCTCCACCCACCATCTGCACGAGGTGGAAAAGCTGTGCGACCGGGTCTGCATCATCAACCACGGCAAGACCGCCTTCCACGGCACCGTCGACGCGCTGCGCCAGCTGGGCGGCAGCGCCGATCTGTACGACGCGTTCGTCGGCGTCATCAACCGGGGGGACTGAGCCATGTGGACCATCTACCTGAAGGAATTGCTGGAGCTGGCGCGCGACCGCAAGACGTTCTTCTTCACCGTCTTCATCCCGGTGATCGCCATGCCGCTGATTTTCGCCGGCTTCGGCCTGCTGTCGTCGAGCATGTTCAAGCAGGCCAGCGAGGCGCAAATGACGTACGCCATGTTCGGCAAGGACCATTCGCCGCAACTGGCCGCCCGCTTCGCCGCCGAGAAAGGCTTGCGCGAGGTCGCGCTGGCCAGTCCCGGCGAGATCAAGCGCGCCATCGGCGACGAGCGCATCAAGTTCGCGCTGGTCATACCGGCCGGGCTCGAAGGCAGGCTGGCGCGGCATGAGCAAGGCGTGATCGAATTGCACTACAACAGCGCCTCCGCCATCGATATCACCCGCAGGCGCGTGACGGCCGTGCTTGGCGGCCACAACACCGCGCTGCGCGAGCTGGCGCTGTCGGACCTCAAGCTGAACAAGGCCCAGCTGACCTTCGCGCTCGATCCGATCAAGCTCGAGGACCATTCGACCGCCGACAAGCGCGAGCAGACCGGCGCCATGGTCGGCGGCCTGGTGCCCTACATCCTGTTGATGGTGTGCCTGATCTCGGCGATGTATCCGGCCATCGACACCGGCGCCGGCGAGAAAGAGCGCGGCACGCTCGAAACGCTGCTGCTGGCGCCGGTGTCGCGCACCCGCATCGTGCTGGCCAAGTTCCTGATGCTGTTCACCGTCGGCCTGACCTCGGCGCTGCTGATGATCGTCAGCCTCGGCGCGCTGCTGGTCTTCGGCGGTTCGCTGATGAGCGGCGACGTGGCGCAGATGGCGCGCGCGATCGGCCCGCTCGACCTGGCCATGGTGGCGCTGATGCTGGTGCCGACGGCGGCCATGTTCGCCGCCATCCTGCTGTCGATCTCGGTGTACGCCAAAAGCTACAAGGAGGCGTCCGGCCTGATCTCGCCGTTGATGATGGTCACCATCCTGCCGACCCTGGTGGCCTTGCTGCCCGGCGTGGAACTGAACTGGAAATGGGCCATGGTGCCGCTGACCAATGTTTCCCTGGCAATGAAAGAGCTGGTCAAGGGCACCATGGACTACAGCATGCTGTCGGTGATCATGCTGTCGACCACCGTCACCGCCGGCGCCCTGCTCGCCGTGTGCCGCTGGTGGTTCAACCGCGAGGAAGTTCTGTTCAGAAATTGATGACAACAAGCATACTCAATCAGGCAAGTTGTCTATTCAAGCCGGCGCCCGGCGGCCGCGTTCTGGTCGGCCGTTTGCGCACTCTGGCGCGCTGTTTGCGCCGCCCATCGCAATGGCGCCCCATGTCCAGCACAATTTCCATACAATGCCATCATGTGAAAAGTGTATGGCCGTGCAGAAATGCCGGTTGTGCAGCGGCAGAATCATTCGGGAGTCAGCATGGAATTACGCATCAGCAACCTGTCTAAAACCTACGGCAACGGCGTCGTGGCGTTGGACAATATTTCGCTCACCATCCCCACCGGGATGTTCGGCTTGCTCGGCCCCAACGGCGCCGGCAAGTCGACGTTGATGCGCACGCTGGCGACGTTGCAGGAATGCGATTCCGGTTCGGTGTTCTTCGACGATATCGACGTGCTCGACGAAAAGGACGAGATCCGCCGCCTGCTCGGCTACCTGCCGCAGGACTTCGGCGTCTATCCGAAGGTGACGGCCTACGAGCTGCTCGACCATTTCGCCACGCTCAAGGGCTTGTCGAACCGCAACCGCCGGCGCGAGGTGGTCGACGGCCTGTTGCAGCAAACCAACCTGTTCGACGTGCGCCACCAGCGCCTGGGCGGCTTTTCCGGCGGCATGCGCCAGCGCTTCGGCATCGCCCAGGCGCTGCTGGGCGATCCCAAGCTGATCATCGTCGACGAGCCCACCGCCGGCCTCGACCCGCAAGAGCGCGTGCGCTTCCACAACCTGCTGTCGGACATCGGCGAGGACAAGACCGTCATCCTGTCGACCCACATCGTCAGCGACGTCGCCGACCTGTGCGCCAACATGGCGATCATCAACAAGGGCCACCTGCTGCTGTGCGGCCCGACCCAGGAACTGATCCACGACGTCAGCGACAAGATCTGGGCCCGCTTCATCGACAAGCGCGACCTGCAATCGTTCCAGCTGCGCCATCCGGTCATCTCGTCGCGCCTGCTGTCGGGCCGCACCCTGATCCACGTCTACAGCGAGAACGATCCCGGCGACGGCTTCGAGGAGGCCATCGGCGACCTCGAGGACGTCTACTTCGCCACCATCGCCGGCCGCCACCGCGCCGCCGCCACCTGCGACTGAGGCGGCCGCATGTTCGCCATCGCCTGTTTCGAAGCGCGCCAGCGCCTCAAGCTGCTCTCGACCTGGGTCTACTTCTTCGGTTTCCTGGCGCTGTCGCTGCTGTGGATGGCCGCCGCCGGCGGCTTCTTCAAGGAAGCCAGCGTCACCTTCGGCAGCCTGGCGATCAATTCGCCGCGCTCGCTGATGTTCACCGTCAGCGCGCTCGGCTCGCTCGGGGTGGTGGTGATGGCGGCCATGATGGGCCGCTCGGTGCAGCAGGATTTCGAGTACGACATGCAGCACTTCTTCTTCAGCGCGCCGATCAAGAAGCACCAGTACATGTTCGGCCGCTTCCTCGGCGCCTATTTCACGCTGGCGGTGATCTTCACCAGCATCATCCTCGGCGCCTGGCTGGGCAGCATGCTGCCGGGCATCGACCCCGAGCGGCTCGGGCAGCCCGGCGTGATGGGCTACCTGGTCCCCTACCTGGTCGTCATCCTGCCCAACATCTTCATCTTCGGCGCCGTGTTCTTCATCCTCGCCGCGCTGACGCGGCGCATGCTGCCGGTCTACATCAGCAGCGTGGTCATGCTGATCGGCTACATCGTCGCCCCCGGCCTGGCGCGCGACCTCGACTATAAAACGCTGGCCGCGCTGATCGACCCGTTCGGCACCACGGCCGTGCTGCGCCTGACCGAATACTGGCCCATCGTCGAGCGCAACACGCGCATGGTGTGGCCCGAGGGCGTGTACCTGCTCAACCGCGTGCTGTGGTCGTCGTTCGCGCTGGCCGGACTGCTGCTGGGCTACTGGCGCTTCCACTTCATCGCCACCGTCGACAGCGGCGCCAGCGGCAACGCCAGCCGCGGCGAGGGCGAGCCGCCGCAGCACCTGTCGGCCGCCTCGACCAACACCCGGGAAACGCCGGACTTCCAATCGCGCAGCCTGGCCGGCCTGCTGCTCAAGATGAGCTGGCTGAACCTGCGCGAGACCACCAAGAACATCTACTTCCTCGTCATCGCGCTGGCCGGCGTGCTGATGATGTTCGCCGGCGCGCTGAACATGGGCTCGATGTTCGGCACCAACACCTATCCGGTCACCTACCTGGTGCTCGAATCGGTGTCGGAAACGTTCCAGCTGTTCATGCTGGTGATCACCACCTTCTACGCCGGCGAGCTGGTGTGGCGCGAGCGCGAGGCGCGCATGGCGCAAATGCTCGACGCGCTCCCGATCCCCAGCTGGCTGCCGCTGCTGGCCAAGCTGTTCGCGCTGATCGGCCTGCAGGCCATGCTGATGGCGGTCGTCATGCTGTGCGGCATGGCGATCCAGATCTTCCAGGGCTATTTCATCCTCGAACCGGGGCTGTACCTGTACCACCTGTTCCTGATCCAGCTGCCCGGCTACGCGCTGGCGGCGGTGCTGGCGATCGCGCTGCAGGTGCTGATCAACCAGCGCTACCTGGGCTATTTCGCGATGATCCTGTACTACGTCGCCACGTTGACGATGGTGTCGCTGGGCATCGACCAACCGCTGGTGGCCTACGGCGACACGCCGCACTTCATCTACTCCGCCATGAACGGCTTCGGCCACTACCTGCCGCGCGAGCGCTGGTTCGAGGCCTACTGGGGCGGCGCCGCGCTGCTGATGGCGGTCGCCTCGCTGCTGTTCTGGGCGCGCGGCACCAACGATGGCTGGCGCCAGCGCCTGCGGTTG
>DATMSN010000923.1:0-1863 GCA_035565375.1 Duganella sp.
GGCGCGCGGGCGCGAGTTCGTGCCGCGCGGGCGTGTCATCGCCACCGGTTGCTCGAGCGCCTGGCACGCCGGCCGGGTCGACACCGTGGAAGGACGCGAACCGAAACTGGAGTTAATACTAAGGCAAGTGCAGGCGGGCGACCGGGTGCTGCTGCCCAAGGCGTGGGAGGAGGCGCTGCCGGCGGGATTCGGGGCCGATTTGCGCCAAAAAGGGGCGACTCTGGCCTGTATAGACCGGATTGGCATGATTTAAACCAAGGCTGAATCGTGCGCAAGAATGAAACCGGCTTGCCCTGCTAAAATCGGCGGATGACAGGGCGGCACGGAAGATGAATCGAAGAAGGAGTCTGACATGTTCCAAATGTTTGGTTTTGGCGGCGTTAAATGCCCGCGGTGCGAGCACAAAAACGATGACCAGTCGGGCTACTGCAAGCATTGCGGTTTGACCTTGGGCGCGCCGCGCAACGAGCCTGTCCTGCGCGACAACCGCTGGATTCCCGGCGACGACGAGCTGGCGGTCTATTTCGGCGTCAGCGCCTTGTCCGGCATCTTCACCAAAACGCTGCGCGTGCCGGCCACCTCGCGCGCCTACATCCTGCAGGCCGACAAAGCCACCGAAGTGCCGCAGGGCGAGTACGAGATCGAAGGCTTCTTCACCCGCCTCAATCACCTGCTGCGCAACCAGAACGCCGAGATCCTGATCACCCGCAGCGCGCCGCTGCCGGTCGAGTTCTCGTTCAGCGACCTGCGGACGGCGGAACACCTCAAGATATCGGCGCGCTTCACGGTCGCCATCCGCATCGAGAACGTGCCGGCCTTCGCGCAGCACTTCATGACGGTGCCGGGCGTCGTCAGCACGCTGCATCTGCACGAGTTGCTGGAGCCGTCGGTGCGCCAGCTGGCGGCCGAATTCGTCGGCGGCCGTTCGATGCGCGACATGGCGCACAACGCCGACTTGCGGGCGCAGCTCGACGAGCGCCTGCAGGCCGCGCTCAAGCTGCGGCTGGCCGCGTACGGCCTGGCGGTGGAGCGGGTCGAGACGGCGGCGCTGCGCCACGATAAATTCGACCACAACCGCGAACGCATCGGCACCCTGTGGCTGGTCGCCGACGAGCGCCACGTGCAGCTCGAACACGTCAAGCAGCTCGACCAGATCTACGACGAGGAGGAGTGGCAGGCGATCTGGCGCGAGGAGCAGAAGATGCGCTCCGACTTCCGCCGCGCGGAGCTGCGCCAGGACGCCAGCGTGAACAAGGCCGAATTGACGCTCAAGGAGAGCGAGCGCATACAGTCGCTGCGCGCGCGCGAGGTTGAACTGTACAGCCGCGTCATGGAATCGAAGACCCGCAAGGTGGCGCTGGACAAGGGCGCCGGCACCGTCCTCGCCGACCTGGAACACGAACTGGCCAAGAGCAAATCGCACCGCGCCGGCGAGCAGGCCGACTGGGAGCATGTGCGCCAACTGGCGCAGATCAAGATGCGCACCGAGCTCGAAGTGCTGCAGCAGACCGCCGCCGAGCAGCGCCAGTTGGCGCAGCAGCGTTTGTCGCACCAGTTGCGCCAGCAGGCGATCGAAAACCAGATCGCGCAGGCCTTGCTGATCGAAGACGAATCGCACCGCCGCAACGAGCTGGCCGCGTTGCGCCAGCGCGAAAAGGACGAGAAGGCGCGCGAGCTGCAAGTGGAGACGGAGGCCCACGAGGCGCGTATCCAGGGCATGACGCTGGCCGGCGCCGCGCGCCGCCGCGAGGCCGAGCGGGTGCGGCTTCATGTAGATGGAGAGATCGTCACGCAATTCCTGCGGATAATCGAAGGGCCACTTTGTCGCTTCTTCCTCCACGAAGAAATCAAACGGATTGTAAA
>DATMSN010000924.1:0-1781 GCA_035565375.1 Duganella sp.
CACCTGGCGTCGCTCGGCCATTCGGTGGTCGCGGTCGACCGCGATCCCGAGGCGCTGGCGCTGGCGGCCGGCCCCGACATCACCACCTCGGCCATCGACCTGGAGGAGGAGGGCGCCGCCTGGCCGTTCGGGCCTGCGCGCTTCGCCGGCATCGTGGTCACAAACTACCTGCATCGTCCGCTAACGGCCGCGATGATCGCCAGCCTGGCGCCGGACGGCGTGTTGCTCTACGAAACCTTCGCCGACGGCAACGCCCAGTTCGGCAAGCCGACCAACCCCGACTTCCTGCTGCGCCCGGGCGAGTTGCTGGACTGGGCGCGCGATCACGGCCTGCGCGTGGTGGCGTTCGAGGAGGGCGTCGTCGACGCGCCCAAAACTGCCATGGTGCAACGAATATGCGCCGTGAAGCCCGATTTTCCGCGCGTGGCGGCCCTGTTGCCGCCATTTTGAGTTCGGAATTGTCGGCCTGAATGCACCATAAGCGCGAGTCATCGTCTACAATCGTTGTTTTAATACTTTATGCAGTGGTTTCCTATGATTAAGGGCAGCATAGTAGCAATCGTCACTCCGATGCACCCGGACGGCAGTCTGGACTTCGAAGGCCTGAACCGGCTGATCGACTGGCACATCGCCGAGGGCACGGACAGCATCGTCATCGCCGGCACCACCGGCGAATCGGCCACCGTCAGCGTCGAAGAGCATTGCGCGCTGATCAAGGCCACCGTCGCCCACGCCAACGGCCGCATCCCGATCATCGCCGGCGCCGGCGCCAACTCGACCGCCGAGGCGATCAAGCTGACCCGCTACGCCAAGGAAGCGGGCGCCGACGCCACGCTGCAAGTGGTTCCCTATTACAACCGCCCGACCCAGGAAGGCATGTTCCAGCACTTCAAGGCCATCGCCGAGGCGGTGGACCTGCCGGTGATCCTGTACAACGTGCCGGGGCGCACCGTGGCCGACATGAGCAACGAGACCGTCCTGCGTCTGGCGGCCGTGCCCGGCATCGTCGGCATCAAGGACGCGACCGGCAACATCGGCCGCGGCTACGACCTGCTGCGCCTGGCGCCGAAATCGTTCGCCGTCTACTCGGGCGACGATCCGACCGCGATGGCGCTGATGCTCGGCGGCGGCGCCGGCAACATCTCCGTCACCGCCAACGTCATGCCGCGCGCCATGGCCGACATGTGCAGGGCGGCGCTGGCCGGCGATATCGCCAAGGCGGTGGCGCTGAACAATCAAATGTTCCCGCTGCATCAGAAGCTGTTTATCGAGCCGAATCCGGTCCCGGTCAAGTGGGCGCTCGCCGAAATGGGCAAGATGCCGGCCGGCATACGCTTGCCGCTGGTGCCGCTGGGCGCCGATTGCCACGACGCGGTGCGCGCGGCCCTGCGAGAGGCCGGCGTCCTGTAAAACCCCGGCAGGCGCGCCTGCAGGAGCAACAAGCCCCGACCTGGTCGGATCATATTTTGCTGCATTTCAGCTTCTTAAACAGTAACGACATGACTATTCGCAAGACAGCTTCTATTTCCTCGCAGCGCGTGCTGGTATTGGGCGCATTGATGGCCAGTTTGACCGGTTGCGGCATGATCAGCTCGGTCATCGGCAACGACAAGGTGGACTACAAGTCCGCCAAGAAGGCCAGCACCCTGGACGTGCCGCCGGATCTGACGCAATTGCAGAAGGATAATCGCTACGCGCTACCGGACTCGAACAACGGCGTCGCCACCGCCTCCGGCTACAACGCCGCCAAGGGCGCGGCGGCCGCCGCCGGCGTCGGTCCC
>DATMSN010000925.1:0-2763 GCA_035565375.1 Duganella sp.
GGCGGTGGCCACCTTGACGAAGCTCCAGCTGCGCGCGCTGCCGTTGTCGGCCAGCGTGACCTTGCCGGTGGCGGCGCCGCGCGCCGCCAGATAGTTGCTCACCACGGTCTGGTTGGCGTCCGGCGACTTGATGATGGTCTTGCTGCCGTCGATGCCGGGCACGGCGCCGCCGCCGCCGGCGCGGTAGTCGTTGGTGGCGACGATGAAGTCGTCCGTGTCGGCCACCGGCTTGCCCAGGTAGGTCAGGTTGACGATG
Source organism: Duganella sp. (assembly GCA_035565375.1). GTDB lineage: Bacteria > Pseudomonadota > Gammaproteobacteria > Burkholderiales > Burkholderiaceae_D > Rugamonas. Next base: position 257 of record DATMSN010000925.1, read on the forward strand.
CGGGCGCCGACCGGCTTGGTGACGTCGATCTGGTAGGTCAGCGCGTTGTTCTCGGCGTAGAACACGTCGTAGTTGTAGATCGTGCCGTAGCTCGGCACCAGGTCCTGCTCGGCCGTCTTGGCCGGGTCGATCTGGCCGAACTGCTTGGCGGCCGTCTCCAGCCACGCCTTCAGGTCGGCGCCCTTGATCTTGACCGCCTGCAGGTTGTTGTTGCTGTACAGGTAGAGGTCGCCCGGGTTGCGCACCTGCAGCCCGACCGGCGCGGCGGCGCTGGCGCCGGGCGCGACGTCGGTGAAGTCGGACGGCCCGTTGCGCCCGGCCTTGAACGGCGCGCTGCACGAGATCACCGGGATGTTCTTGTAGCCGGCGAGGGTGGCGTCGGTGCTGGCGGCGATGAACCGCTTGACGTAGTCGAGCTGCGCCTGGTTGACCAGCTGGATCGCGCTGACGTCGCCGGCCAGCGCGAAGTAGGCCGACATCTCGAAGTCGGTGGCCACGCCTAGCGGCTGTTTGGCGTAGGCGATGGTGGCTGCGTGCTCGGCGGCGACGAGCGGCGCGACCGCCGGGTCGGCCTTGACGATGGTGCTGCCGTCGGCGTACTTGAAGCCGCGCGACTCGACCGTGGTGGCGGCCGGGCGCACCACCCATTTGCCGCCCGTGTAGGCCAGGGTCATCTTGATGATGCCCAGGCGCCGGCCCCAGCTTTGCGCCATGACGGTCGGCACGCCGTTGACGAAGCCGTTGACGGCGTCGATCCTGGCGCCGGCCGGGAAGGCGGCGAACGAGGCGTCCAGCGCGGCGGCGCCGCTCTCCTTGCCTTTCGGGAAGATCAGGTGCGAATGGCCGATCAGCAGCGCGTCGATGCCGGTGGTGGTCAGGTGGTAGCTGCCGTTCTCCATTTTCGGGCTGTACGGGCTCGGGTCGAGGCCGCCGTGCGACAGCGCCACGACCAGGTCGGCGCCCTTGGCGCGCAGCTCGGGCACGTATTGCGTGGCCGCCTCGCGCACGCCGGTGACGGCGACCTTGCCGGCCAGGTTCTTCTGGTCCCACTCGAGGATTTGCGGCGGCACAAAGCTCAGCAGGCCGATCGTCATCTTGACGTCGAGCTTGCCGCCGTCGGGCGTGCTGGCCGAGAAGGTGCGCGGCAGCAGCACGTACGGCTGGACGATGGGCTTGCCGCTGGCCACGCCGGTGACGTTGGTCAAGGCCAGCGGGAAGGCCGGCGCGCCGCAGTTGCCGGCCGGTTTGGCGACGCCGGGGATGCCGAAGTCGGTGTTGGTGATCTGGCTCAGCAGCGGCAAGCCGTAGTTGAACTCGTGGTTGCCGAAGCCGCCGCCGTCGTATTTCATGGCGTTCATGACCTTGTGCACGGCCATCGTCTCCGCACACGGGATCGGTTTGGTGGCCGCCTGCAGGTCGCCCAGCAGGGTGCCCTGGATGGTGTCGCCGTCGTCGAGCAGCACGTTGTTGGGGTTTTCGGCGCGCGCGGCCGCCACCAGCGTCGACGTGCGTTCGAGGCCGAGGCTGGTGTCTTCGGCCAGCGCGTAATAGTTATAGCTCATCACGTTGGCGTGGATGTCGGTGGTCTCCATCAGCGCCAAGGTCACGGTGGTGCCCTCGGGAATGGCCGGGGCGGGATTGGACTCCCCGCCGCAACCGACCAGGCCCATCGCGCCGGCCGCCGCCAACGCCGCCACCATCACCGAATTCGTTCTCATCGCACCCTCGAAATGTATAAAAATCAAGGTGGGGACTTTAACCAACCTACATGACGGCAGCGTGACAAGGGCAACACCGGGGTCAAGTCTAACATTCGGACACCAACACCGGGGTCAAGTCTAACATTCGGACACCAGCACAGCCGTATTCCGCATCAGCACGTGTCCGAATGTTAGACTTGACCCCCGCCGCGCTAGTAAGCCCACAGCGGGCCGGTCTTGCCGTTGACCGTGTTGCCCTCCATGACGACGAACACGCGGCGGCCGTAGAAGAACGGCAGCCCCCAGTCGAAGGCGTCGCCGGTGCCCGAGGCGGCGGTGCCGGTCAAGGTGCCGCCCACTTGCGCGGCGCGGATCGTCGACGCCAGTTGCACCAGGTTGACGATGTTGAAGTCGACCGTGCCGCTGGCGCTGCCGTCGGCGGCGCTGTTGGTGGCGCTCAGCGCCAGCGTCGCCGCCGGACAGAAGAAGTCGCCCCCCGAACAGGTGCGGATCGTCGCGTCGGTGAAGAAATAGCCGTTCGAGCCGCTGTCGATGAAGCTCGACGCGTACGTCTTGCCCTTGTAGGTGGTGCTGAAGTCGCCGTTGGCGTTGGCCTTGAACACCTGTTCGCCGGCGATCGTGTTGTTGGCCTGCGTGTTGACGCCGAACGTCAGGGTGCCGCCGACCGACGTCAGGCCGGCCGTGCCCACCGCCGGCAGGCTCACCAGCACGCCGTTGTTGTTGACGGCGAACGAGGCCACCGGATTGCTGATCTGCATGGCCAGCGGCATGGCGCTGGCCGCGCAG
>DATMSN010000926.1:0-2065 GCA_035565375.1 Duganella sp.
GCGGCGGGGTTGGACGGCGCGCCCGGCAACTGCACCGGGGTGCGCAAGCTCAGGTCCGGACGGCGGCGGAAGCTCGCTTCGGTGCCGGCCGAGAATTCGGAGGCGCTGGCCTCCGGACGCTGCACGTTGCGGATCAGGTGCGGCGTGATCGACAGCACGATCTCGGTCTTCTGGTTGTCGTCACGCTTGCTGCCGAACAGGCGGCCGATGATCGGCAGATCGCCGGCGCCGGGCAGCTTGCTGGCGGTGCCGCGCTCCTCGTTGTTGATCAAGCCCGCCAGCACCTGGTTCTCGCCGTCCTTGAGCTGCAGCATGGTGCTGGCCTGGCGCGTGCCGATCTGGTAGGCGGTGCCGCCGTTCTTGGTGGTGATGGTGTTGGTCAGATTGCTCACCTCGAGCTGGACGCGGATCGCCACTTCGTTGTTCAGGTAGATGGTCGGTTCGACGTTGAGCGTCAGGCCGACATCGACGTAGGTGACGTTGTCGCTGGCGAAGCCGCCGATGCCCGACGATACCGTCGCCGTGATCACCGGCAACTTGTCGCCGATGACGATCTTGGCCTTTTCCTTGTTGCGCACGCGGATGCGCGGATTGGCCAGCAGGTTGGAATCGGTATCGGTCTTGTTGGCGTTGATCGTGGCCGACACGCCGCTGATGCCGATGCTGTCCGAATTGAGGCGGCGCAGGTCGCGAATGGTGATGCCGCCCCCGTCCAGGGTCGACAACGGCGACAGTCCCACGCTGGTCGGCCATTGGACGCCGAGATCGAGCAGCCTGCCGCGCTTGACCTCCAGGATCTCCACCTCCAGCATGACCTCCGCCTCCGGCGCGTCCTGCACCGCGATCAGGCGTTCGGCCAGGCGGATCGCCTCCGGGTTGTCGCGCACGATCAGCAGGTTGAGTTTTTCGTCGACGACGACGTCGCGCGACTTGAGGATGGTCTTGAGCGTGTTGGCCACCAGCTTGGCCTCGGCGTTCGCCAGGAAGAAGGTCTTGACCGTCATCTCCTGGTATTCCTTCAGCTTGGCCGCCACGTTCGGGTAGATCAGGATGGTGTTGGCGTCCATGACCTGCTGCTCCAGCTGATTGGTCAGCAGCAGGAAATAGATCGCCGATTCGACGGTGCTGTTCTTCAGCATGACGGTGGTGCGCTGGTCGGTCTTGACGTCCTTGTCGAACACGAAATTCAGGCCGGAGCGGCGCGCGATCACCTCGAACACCTGCTTGAGCGGGGCGTCGCGGAACTCGATCGTGATCGGCTGCTTGTACGACTTCGCCAGGCCCGACTCCACCACCGGCTGCGCGCTTTTCTCGGTCACTTCGCGCAGCAGCCGGCGCGCCTGCTCGTTCGACGGCGTCTCGGTCAGCAGCGCGTTGAGCCGCTGCTTGGCCAGCTCGTACTCCTTCTTGTTGGCGTGTTCGATGGCGGCGTCCAGCAGCTTGGCCTGGCGGCTGTCGCGTTCTATCGCGCGCAGGCCGCTGCGCGCGCGCTCGTTCATCTGGTCCAGGCCCAGCACGCGACGAAAGCCCCGCTCCGCCAGATCGGGATGACCTTCCGCCAACTGGCGCTCGGATTCGTCGAGCAGGCGCTGCGCGGCGCGGTCGCGCGCCACCAGATAGGCGGCGCGGTATTCCGCGTTGCCCGGTTCGGCGCGCACGGCCTCCTGGTACTTGAGCAGGCCCGCTTCCACCTGGTCCTTGGCGACCAGCTGGTTGGCTTCGCGGAAGGCCATTTGTCCGGCGCACCCGCTCACGCCGACGGCGATCGCCAGCATGGCGGGCAGCGCGGCGCGGCGGCGCCATGTGTTCAGATGACTAGCCATCAGTCGAATGCTCCAATATTAATCTGTTGTACCTGATTCAAAGGCAGATAGGTCACGGTCATCACCGGCGGCGCGATCCGGTCCACGCGGTAGGCGCCTTCGATCACGGTCTTGTTGCGCACCACATAAGTCTTGTCGCCGCGCGCCAGATAGACTTCCCACTGGCCGTCGGCGATGGCCTTGCCGAAGTAATGGTAGGGAACCGGCGGCGCCATCGGCGGCGGCGGCGGCGCGTTCGATTG
>DATMSN010000927.1:0-3097 GCA_035565375.1 Duganella sp.
TCTTCGGCGCCGCCCGCCTCCGCGCCCAAGGTGCTGCGCGCCTTCCTCAGCACCGGCGAGACCGGGCTCGATCCGGCGGTCGCCTCCGACATCGCCAGCCTCAGCCTGCTGGAAAACCTGTTCGACCCGCTGCTGCGCTACGATTATCTGGCCCGTCCCGTCAAACTGCAGGCCAACACGCTGACGGCCATGCCGACGGTCGAGGACAACGGCCTGACCTATACCTTCCACCTGCGGCGGGACGTCTACTTCACCGACGATCCCGCGTTCAAGGGCGCGCGCCGGCAGGTGACGGCGCAGGATTACGTCTACAGCCTGAAGCGGCTGTACGACCCGGCGCTCAAATCGCCGTGGAGCTTCCTGCTGGAGGGGAAGATCGTCGGCGACGACGCGCTCAAGGCGCGCTTCGGCTACGACGGCGAGATCGCCGGCCTGCGCGCGGTGGACCAGTTCACGCTGCGCATCCGGCTCAACGCCGCCGATCCCAACTTCCTGTTCTACCTCGCGATCCCGGCCACGGGCGTGGTGGCGCGCGAGGTGGTCGAGGCGTACGGCGCGCAGGTCGGCAATCATCCGGTCGGCACCGGCCCGTTCAGGATCGGCACGTGGAAGCACAGCGACCAGGTCTCGCTGCTGGCCAACCGCGACTTCCGGCCCATGCTGTTCCAGGGCCGGCGCCTGCCGCTGGTGGACCGGGTCGACATCAAGATCATGGAGGAATACCAGTCGCGCGTGCTCGGTTTCCTGAATGGCGAATTCGATTTCCTCGAGCAGTTGCCCGAATCGATGAAGGAACTGGTGCTGACCGACGACGCCAGGCCGACCTTGAAGCCGGAGCTGGCCCGCAAGGGGCTGGTGCTGTCGCCCTTCCCCGTGCTGCAAACGTATTACATGTGGATGAACATGGAAGACCCGCTGATCGGCGGCTACGGCAAGGACAAGGTCGCGCTGCGCCGCGCCATCGCGCTCGGCTACAACAGCGCCGAGGACATCGCCCGCATGAAGAAGGGGCTGGCGCTGCGCGCCGAGACGCCGCTGCCGCCCAACGTGCTCGGTTACGACCCGGCCTACCGCGGCCCGGTCGGCTACGATCCGGCGCTGGCCAACGCGCTGCTGGACCGCTACGGCTACCGCAAGGGGCGCGGCGGCTTGCGCACCCTGCCCGACGGCAAGCCGCTGACCCTGGTGATGCATACCGAACCGTCGATGGTGGGCCGCCTGCGCGACGAGCTGTGGCGCAAGAACCTGAACGCTATCGGCCTGAACGTCACCTTCAAGAGCGACAAGAAAACCGAGATCATCAAAGCCTCGCGCCTGGGCAAGGTGATGATGTTCGAAACCAACTGGGTGGCCGACTTCCCCGACGGCGACAATTTCTACCAGCTGCTGTACGGTCCCAACAAGGCGGGGCCGAACTACGCGCGCTTCAATCTGCCGGCCTACAACCGGCGCTATGAACAGACCCGCACCATGGGGGATACGCCCGCCCGCACCAGGCTGTACGATGAAATGGCGCAGATCATCCACGCGTACACGCCGTGGGTATTGCTGACGCATCCGATCTCCGCCGATCTGCAACAGCCATGGCTGAGGAATTACACGCGCCATCCGGTGGAATTGACCAACTGGCGTTATCTGGACGTCGCCGCACATACTTCGCGCTGAGCTCCCGCGTACAATGGATCAATGAAATTTCTCAATCGACGGGGCCTGGCCTACGTGCTCATGCATCCGATGGACTTCCTGGTGCAATGCCTCAAGGGCTTTCGCGCCAACCAGGGCCTGCTGCTGGCGGGCGCGGTGGCGTATTACTCGCTGCTGTCGATCGTTCCGCTGCTGATGCTGGTGGTGGTGGCGCTGTCGCACATCATCGACCAGGCCGTGCTGCTGGACACCGTCGGGCGCTACCTGAACTACCTGGTGCCCGGACAATCGAAGCCGATCGTCGCCGAGGTCGGCCATTTCCTCGAACACCGCGACGTGGTCGGCGGCGTGCTGCTGATCAGCATGATTTTTTTCAGCTCGCTGGCGTTCACGGTGCTGGAAAACGCCATGTCGGTCATTTTCAAGCACCGGGTGGAGATCAAGCGCAGGCGCTTCCTGATCTCGGCGATCATGCCCTACTGCTTCATCCTGTCGCTGGGCGTGGGCATGCTGCTGGTGACGCTGGTGGCCGGCAGCCTGCAGGTGATGGGCGAGGAAAGCGTGCGCCTGTTCGGCTACGACTGGTCGCTGGAGGGCGTGTCGGGCGCGCTGCTGTACATGCTGGGGCTGGGCGGCGAGGTGCTGGTGCTGACGGCGATCTATCTGGTGATGCCGGTCGGCAGGCTGTCGCTGTCGCACGCGCTGATCGGCGGCGTGACGGCGGCGCTGCTGTGGGAAGCGGCGCGCCACATCCTGGTGTGGTACTTCTCGACGCTGTCGCAGGTGAACGTGGTGTACGGCTCGATGACGACGGCCATCATCGTCATGTTCAGCCTGGAGATCGGCGCCACCTTGCTGTTGTTCGGCGCGCAGGTCATTTCCGAATTCGAACGGGCGTGCCGCCACAAACCGCGCCGCAATCCATCGCCGATGACCACCGAAGCAACAGAAATGAAATAATTTGTGCGTCGCACAAACATCTGTGTTACACTACGTTCGTGGTTGAGGTTTCTTGGTTTCCAAGCGAACAGTCCCACATCCAAGGCAGGCGCAGTGATTCGATATGTGTAAGAGCGGATCACACTAAGCGCTACCTGGAGTTGTAGTTTCGAATACATTGGTCGTTTTACACGTTGGAGGCACCACGCAGATAGCATGGGCGTCCGAGAAACGCTGAAGTCACTTTGCAGATAGCACTGGACGACGGCACGATTAAAGCATTGGTAATACATTGGAACGAAGCCCGTTGAGATACGGGCTTTTTTTTCGTCCAAAATCCGGGGTCAGGTCCACCATTGCTACACGGCCCCATCCGTTAACACGGAAAATTCCTCCGCGCCGACGCCATAAGGTTGAGCTCGTGTAGCAATGGTGGACCTGACCCCGGATTTTGGACGAAAAAAAAGCCCGTATCTCAACGGGCTTCGTTCCAATGTATTACCAATGCTTTAAT
>DATMSN010000928.1:0-2888 GCA_035565375.1 Duganella sp.
CAGCGTGCGCAACGTGGGCGCCGGCGGCTTCGGCGACGTGGCGCTGCGCGACGCCATCAACGACGGGGACTTTATCGGGCCGCGCATGCGCACCGCCGGTTACGCCATCGGCATCCAGGGCGGCCATTGCGACGAGAACCTGCTGCCGCCGGATATGAAGATCACCGGCCGCGGCGTGGCCGACGGCCCGTGGGAGGCGCGCGCCAAGGTGCGCGAGATGGCCAAGTACGGCGCCGACGTGATCAAGATCTGCGCTTCGGGCGGCGTGCTGTCCAAGGGCGACGAGCCGGGCGCGCAGCAGTACACGCTCGAGGAGATGCAGGCCATCGTCGGCGAGGCGCACAAGCTTGGCCGCAAGGTGGCCGCGCACGCGCACGGCGCCAGCAGCATCCGCGACGCGATCCTGGCCGGCGTCGATTCGGTCGAGCATGCGAGTTTGATCGACGACGAGGGCATCCGCCTGGCGCGCGAGAAGGGCACCTATCTGGTGATGGATATTTATAACGACGACTTCATCTTGCAGGAGGGCGAGAAGGCCGGCATGCTGCCCGAGTCGATCGCCAAGGAGAAGGTGATCGGCCAGCTGCAGCGCGATAACTTCCGCAAGGCGTTCACCGGCGGCGCGAAGATGGCCTTCGGTACCGATGCCGGGGTTTATCCGCATGGCGACAACGCGAGGCAGTTCGCCTACATGATCAAGTACGGCATGACGTCGATGCAGGCGATCCAGGCGGCGACCATCAACGCGGCAGATTTGTTGGGGTGGAAGGACAGGGTGGGGTCGATCGCCGCCGGCAAGTACGCCGATATCATCGCCGTCAAGGCCGATCCGGCGCAGAACGCGGCGGAGTTGACCAAGGTGTCGTTTGTGATGAAGGGCGGGGAGGTGATTCGGCGTTGATCGGCGAAACCCGCAAAGCCATTCGGGGTCGTACCCATCCGGGTACGACCCCAGTGTCCGGGGTGCGGGTTTCGGCGCTTAAATCAGCGATTCGGCCAGGTCGGCCAGGTCATTCGCGTAGTCGATCTCGATCAGCTCCTTGCGGGCGACGCCGCTGCGGTAGGCGGCGGTGGCGATCTTCGGCGTGACGCCGCGCAGCAGGCGCGGATCCAGCAATCCCGGCACCACGTAGTCCTTGCCGAAGCGGGCGTCGGCGCGCGCCATGTCGGCCAGCGCCACCACGCAGGCGCGCTTCATCTCTTGGTTGATCGTCGAGGCGCCGCAGTCGAGCGCCGCGCGGAACAGGTAGGGGAAGCACAGCGCGTTGTTGATCTGGTTCGGGTAGTCCGAGCGGCCGGTGGCGATGATGGCGTCGGGCGCCACTTCGCGCACCAGCTCCGGACGCAGCTCCGGCTCCGGATTGGCCAGCGTGAAGACGATCGGGTGCGCGTTCATGCGCGTGATGTCGGCCTGCGACAGCACGCCCGGTCCGGACACCCCCAGGAACACGTCGGCGCCCTCCATCACCTGCGACAAGCTGGTGGCGTCGGTGTTGCGCGCCCAGGCGGCCTTTTCGCCGTCGAGCGCGCGCGCCGTGGTCAGCACGCCCTTGCTGTCGCAGACGAAGATGTTGTGCTTTTGCGCGCCCAGGTCGACCAGCAGGTCGAGGCAGGCGATGGCGGCCGCGCCGGCGCCCGAGCAGACGATTTTGACGGTGGCGATGTCGCGCCCCGTCATTTCGATGGCGTTGAGCATGCCGGCGCCGACGACGATGGCGGTGCCGTGCTGGTCGTCGTGGAACACCGGGATCGACAGGCGCTCGCGCAGCTTGCGCTCGATGTAGAAGCATTCCGGCGCCTTGATGTCCTCCAGGTTGATGCCGCCGAAGGTCGGGTGCAGCGCGGCGATGATCTCGACCAGCTTGTCCGGGTCGGTCTCGTCGATCTCGATGTCGAAGGCGTCGATGCCGGCGAATTTTTTGAACAGCACCACTTTGCCCTCCATCACCGGCTTGCCGGCCAGCGCGCCGATGTTGCCCAGGCCGAGCACCGCGGTGCCGTTGGTGATGACGCCCACCAGGTTGCCCTTGGCGGTGTATTCGTAGGCCTTGGCCGGCTCGCGCTGGATCTCCACGCAGGGGGCGGCCACGCCGGGCGAATACGCCAGCGCCAGGTCTTCCTGGGTGCCGACGCTCTTGGTCACTTCGATGGCGATCTTGCCGGCCTTGCCGGCGCGGTGGTAGGCCAGTGCTTTCTGCTCGATGGTGCTCATATTGTCCTTGTTTTTTGTTGACGCTCTATATGCGAAAAACGCCCGCACGGGCCAAGGCCGGTGCAGGCGCAAATTGCTGGGATTCGTTAAATCATGGGTACAGGCCGCGGACTTCGCGCGCCTGCAACACGCGCGTGCACGCCAAAATGAAGGTGGCGGTGCGCAGCGTAACCTTCTTATCTTGTGACACGGACCATACGGCGTTGAAGGCGTCCTGCATGATGCGCGTCAGGCGGGCATTGATCTCGTCCTCGCTCCAGAAGAAGCTGGAAAAATCCTGCACCCATTCAAAGTATGACACAGTTACGCCGCCGGCGTTAGCCAGCACGTCCGGCACGATCAGCACGTCCTTGTCGGTCAGGATGTCGTCGGCCTCCGGCGTGGTCGGGCCGTTGGCGCCCTCGAGGATGATCTTGGTGCGGATGCGCTGCGCGTTGTCGGCCGTGATTTGCTGCTCCAGCGCGGCCGGGATCAGGATCTCGGACTCGATGTCCCAGAAGGCGTCGCGCTCGAGGAAGGCCTCGGCGCCGGCGAAACCGGTGACGCTGCCGCATTCGGCCACGTGGTGGTGCAGGCGGGCGATATCGAGGCCGCCCTGGTGCACCACGGTGCCGGTGTGGTCCTGCACGGCGATGACCTTGGCGCCGGCGGCGGCGAACATGGTGGCGGCCACTCC
>DATMSN010000929.1:0-2062 GCA_035565375.1 Duganella sp.
CAGCATCGAGGCCGCGCCGGGCCTGCGCCTGGTGGACGCCGGCGGCCAGCCGCTCGACCTCAAACTTTCCAGCTTCGATCACTTCACGTCCTGAAGCGCCGTCACGTCCTCGTCCGGCTGGCCCACCCTGCGCCCGCTGCCGTGCATCAGCCAATAGTGGTGGAACGCCAGCCGGATGTTGTCGCGCAGCTGGGTGTCGTCCCACGGCTTGGTGTAGAAGCGGTAGATGGCGCCGCGGTTGACCGAGTCGAGCACCGCGTCGAGCCCCATGTAGCCGGACAGGATGATGCGGATCGTCTCCGGGTACATGTCCTTGACCTGGCCGAGGAATTCGGTGCCGTTCATGCCCGGCAGGCGCTGGTCGCACAGGATCACCTGCACCGGGTGCAGCGCCAGCAGCTCGAACGCCTCGGTGGCCGATCCGGCCGTCAGGATCTGGTAGGCGTCGCGCTGGAACAGCTGGTCGAGCGACCATAAAATGTCCGGGTTGTCGTCGACGATGAGCAGCGTTTGCGCCGGCTGGTTGGGCGCCGCCGGATCGACCGGCAGGCAGCGGCCCGATTCGACCAGCACCCCCATGTCCACCGGCGCCACCGGCCGGCTGAAGAAATATCCCTGGATCTCGTCGCAGCGGCTGCGCCGCAAAAATTCGAGTTGCGCGCGCGTCTCGACGCCCTCGGCGATCACGCGCAGCTTGAGGCTGTGCGCCATGCTGATGATGGCCGTGGCGATGGCCGCGTCGTTCGGATTGGTGGTGATCTCGCGCACGAAGGCGATGTCGATTTTCAGCTTGTCGATCGGGAAGCGCTGCAGATACGCCAGCGACGAGTAGCCGGTGCCGAAGTCGTCGATCGCGACCTTGATGCCGATCGCCTTCAGGTTGGTCAGCACCATGATGGTGCGCTCGGCGTTGGACATCAGCGCGGTCTCGGTCAGCTCCAGTTCCAGCAGCTCCGGCGGCACCTCGTGGCGCACCAGCGCCGAGCGCACCACCTGTTCCAGGTCGCCCTCGATGAACTGGCGGCTGGCGACGTTGACGGCCACCCGCACCGGTCCGACGCCGTTGCGCAGCCAGGCGCCGATCTGCTTGCAGGCGGAGTCGATGATCCAGGCGCCGACGCGCACGATCAGCCCCGTATCCTCCAGCACCGGCACGAACTCGGACGGGAACACCAGACCGAAGCCGGGCCGCTGCCAGCGCAGCAGCGCCTCGGCGCCGGCGATGGCGCCGGTGTGCAGGTTGACCTTGGGCTGGTAGTACAGCAGCAGTTCGTCGTTGTCGAGCGCGCGGCGCAGCGCCAGTTCCATGTCCAGGCGCGCGAGCACCTGCACGTTCATGCCGGCGGTGAAGAAGCGGTAGCCGTCGCGGCCCGCCTGCTTGGCGCGCTCCATCGCGGTGTCGGCGTATTTGAGCAGCGTCTCGGGATCGGTGGCGTCGTCCGGATACATGGCGATGCCGATGCTGGCGCTGAGCACCGCCGGATGCCCGTTCAAGTCGAACGGCTGGCGCAGCGCCTCGCGCACCTCGTTGGCCGTGTGGACGGCGTCCTGCTGGTCGCGCGGCATCGACAGGATCAGCGCGAATTCGTCGCCGCCCATGCGCCCGACCGTGTCGCGCAGGCGCACGCATTGCACCAGCCGGTTGCTGAACTGGCGCAGCAACTCGTCGCCGAGCGCGGCGCCGAGCGAGTCGTTGATGTTCTTGAAGCGGTCGAGCGCGATGAACAGCACCACGATGCGCCACGATTTCTCCTGCGCCAGCGCGATGGCGTCGGCCAGCGTCTGGAAGAACAAGGTGCGGTTGGGCAGGCCGGTCAGCGTGTCGTAGTGGGCCATGTGCTGCAGCAGCTCCTCCGAGTGGCGCCGCTCGCTGATGTCGCGCGCCACGCCCAGCAGGACGGCCCCCTGGCCGGGACGCTTGAGCAGCTGCCAGTAGATCTCCACCGGCACCGAGACCAGGTCGCGCCGCATCAGTTCGATCTCGGCCAGTTCCGGCGTGCGCGCCTGGCCGATGGCGGCGGCGTAGTCGTCGAGCCGGTGTGCCTGCGCGCGCAGCAGCGCC
>DATMSN010000930.1:0-4452 GCA_035565375.1 Duganella sp.
CGATGCTGGCGCCGTCCGTCAACCGTGGCGGCCGCGACGACCTGGAACGCCGCCTGGCCCGCACCGAGCAGGAACTGGCCGCCGCCCAGCAAGCCATCCAAAGCCAGCTCAGCGCGCCGCGCGTGGAGAAACTGCCGCCCGTCGCCGCGCCCGACAACAACGCCGAGATCCGCGTCGCCCGCGCCGTGCAGCCGGCCAAGATCGCGCCGGCGGTGGAAACCGCCTATCAATCGTTCACCAGCGGCGACCTACCCAACGCGCAGAAGCAATACGAAGCCGCGCTGCGCCAGGAACCGACCAACCGCGACGCGCTGCTCGGCCTGGCCATGGTGCACACGCGCCAGAACCAGGGCGCGCAGGCCGCATCGTATTACCTGCGCATGCTGGAACTCGATCCGAACGACTCGACCGCGGTCGCCGGCCTGGTCGGCATGCGCTCGGGCGACGCCGCCCAGAGCGAGGGCCGCCTCAAGGCCATCCTGACCACCAATCCGGAGGCCGGGCCGGCGCTGTTCGCGCTGGGCAACCTGTACGCGCAGCAGAACCGCTGGTCCGAGGCCCAGCAAACCTTCTTCCGCGCCTACAGCGCCGCGCCCGACAACCCCGACTACGCCTACAACCTGGCCATCGGCCTGGACCGCCTGAACCAGGGCCGCCTCGCGCTCACCTACTACCAGCGCGCGCTGGTGCTGTCGCAGGACAAGCCGGCCGCGTTCGACCGCAACGCCTTGCGCGTGCGCATGCACGAGCTGGGCGCGCCGGCGCCGCAATAAGCACATAAGAACATCACCAACCACTATCGATGGCAGAACAAGCAAAACTCCCGCTCGGCAAACTGCTGATCCAGAAAGGCGTCATCAGCGAAGACCAGCTGCGCATCGCGCTGATCGAGCAAAAACGCAGCAACGAGCCGTTGGGGAAACTGTTGATCACGCTGGGCTTCGTCACCGAGGCCACGGTGCGCATGGCGCTGTCGGAAAACCTGAACCAGCAAAGCGCCGACCTGACCAGCCTGGTCGTCGACGCCATCGCGCTCAAGCTCATCCCCAAGGAGGTGGCCAAGCGCTACCGCGTGTTCCCGATCGTCTACGAGCGCCAGACCGACAACCTGATCCTGGCCATGTCCGACACCAGCAACATCGTCGCGCTCGACCAGATCAGCGCCATGCTGGTCAAGGGCATCACCATCAGCCCGCTGCTGGTGAACGAATCGGACATCCAGCGCGCCATCGACCAGTATTACGGCTTCGAGCTGTCGATCGACGGCATCCTGCACGAGATCGAAACGGGCGAGGTCAATTACGCCAGCCTGGGCACCACCTCCGACGAGTACAGCCAGCCGATGGTGCGCCTGATGGACGCCATCCTGGCCGACGCCGTGCAAAACAGCGCCTCCGACATCCACTTCGAGCCGGAGCAATCGTTCCTGCGCATCCGCTACCGCATCGACGGCATCCTGCGGCAAATCCGCAGCCTGCACAAATCGTACTGGCCGGCGATGGCGGTGCGCCTGAAGGTGATGTCGAACATGAACATCGCCGAGACGCGCGCGCCGCAGGACGGCCGCATCTCGATCAAGTTCTCGGGCCGGCAGATCGACTTCCGCGCCTCGGCGCAGCCGACCACGCACGGCGAGAACTTCGTGCTGCGCGTGCTGGACCGCCAGAAGGGCCTGGTGCCGCTCGACGGCCTGGGCCTGGGCGAGGCCGAACTGAACCTGCTCAAGCTGATGATCGCCCGCCCCGACGGCGTGATCCTGGTGACCGGCCCGACCGGCTCGGGCAAGACCACCACCCTGTATTCGATCCTGAACCACATCAACACCGAGAGCGTCAACATCATGACCCTGGAGGACCCGGTCGAGTACCCGATGAACATGATCCGGCAAACCTCGATCAACGAATCGGCCAAGATGGGCTTTGCCGAGGGCATCCGCTCGATGATGCGGCAGGACCCGGACATCATCCTGGTCGGCGAGATCCGCGACAAGGAAACCGCCGAGATGGCCTTCTCGGCCGCGATGACCGGCCACCAGGTGTATTCGACCCTGCACACCAACTCGGCGATCGGCTCGATCCCGCGCCTGCTCGACATCGGCGTGGTGCCCGACATCATGGCCGGCAACATCATCGGCATCATCGCCCAGCGCCTGGTGCGCAAGCTGTGCACCGCCTGCCGCGAGCCGCACCTCGCCGACGACGTCGAACGCCGCCTGCTGGGCCTGCCGGAGACGTCCGGGCCGCAAACGCTGTACCGCGCGGTCGGCTGCGACCATTGCGCGCACCAGGGCTACAAGGGCCGCATCGCCATCATCGAGCTGCTGAAGATGACGCCGGCGCTCGACGAGATGGTGGCGCGCCGCGCCTCGTCGCGCGAACTGAAGACGGCGGCCGCCAACAGCGGCTTCCACAGCCTGATCGACGACGGCGTGCGCCGCGTGCTCGAAGGCGTGACGACGCTGGAGGAAGTCGGCCGCGTGGTGGACCTGACCGAAAGGCTGGCCAGCTGATGCCCCAATACTACTACCGCGCGATGGACGCCGGCGGCCAGATCGAGCCGGGCAACATGGACGCCGCCAACGAGCCGGACCTGGAGCTGCGCCTGCACCGCATGGGGCTGGACCTGATCGATTGCCGCGTCTCGCGCGCCAAGGTGGTGGCGCTCAAGCGCGTCATCACGCGCCGCGACCTGATCAACTTCTGCTTCCACATGGAACAGCTGACCGGCGCCGGCGTGCCCATCCTCGAAGGCTTGAACGACCTGCGCGAGAGCATCGACCACCCGCGCTTCCGCGAGATGATCACCGGCCTGATCGAAAACATCGAGGGCGGCCAGCAACTGTCGGCCGCGCTGGCCGCGTATCCCGAGGTGTTCGACCTGACCTTCACCAGCCTGATCACCGCCGGCGAGCAGAGCGGCAAGCTGGCCGAGGTCTTCAAGAACCTGTCGGAAAGCCTGAAGTGGCAGGACGAGCTGGCCTCGCAGACCAAGAAGATCGTCATGTACCCGGCCGCCGTCGGCGTGTTCGTCACCGCCGTCACGTTCTTCCTGATGATCTACCTGGTGCCGCAGCTGACCTCGTTCGTCAAGAACATGGGCAACACCTTGCCGCTGCATACCAAGGCGCTGATTTTCGTCTCCAACATCTTCATCAATTACTGGTACGTGCTGGTGGCGGTGCCGCTGACCGCCTTCTTCGTCGGCCGCGCCTGGCTGGCGCGCAGCGAACAGGCGCGCTACGCCGCCGACGGCTTCAAGCTGCGCATCTGGATGATCGGCCCGGTGCTGCACAAGATCATCCTGGCCCGCTTCGCCACCTTCTTCGCGATGATGTACGCCTCCGGCATCACCATCCTCGAATGCATCCGCCTGTCCGAGGGCATCGTCGGCAACCGCGTCATCGCCGCCGGCCTGCGCCGCGCGGCCCAGCTGATCTCCGAGGGCCAGGGCATCACGGCGGCGTTCCAGAACACCGGCATCTTCCCGCCGCTGGTGATCCGCATGCTCAAGGTCGGCGAAACCACCGGCGCGCTCGACGGCGCGCTGCACAACGTCAGCTACTTCTACAACCGCGAAGTCAAGGAGATGATCGAGAAGGTGCAGGCGATGATAGAACCGGCCATGACGGTGATCCTCGGCGTGATGGTCGGCTGGATCATGCTGTCGGTGATGGGCCCGATTTACGACACGATCAGCAAGATCAGAACCTGAGGCTGCCGTGGCGAGCAAACACCTACTCTATCTCAGCAGCGAACAGTTGCACGCCTACCAGTGGCAGGGCGGCCGCCTGACGGGCGGCGCGCGCTTCAACAACGACCGCGCCGGCGTCGACGATTTCATGGACTATATCGACCACGGCAACCACGCGCCGGTCTACCTGCTGGCCGACCTGATCGAGGAGGACTTCCAGCGCGTGCAGGTGCCGCACGTGGGCGGCCGCGCCGGCGCCAAGCTGATGCAACGGCGCCTGCTGCAGCAATACCGCGAGACGCCGTTCCGCCACCACGAGGTGCAGGGCCGCGAGGCGCTGGGGCGGCGCGACGACATCGTGCTGCTGTCGGCGCTGACCAATCCGTCGTCGGTGCAGCCGTGGGCCGAGGCGCTCGAGCAGCTGAAGATCCCGCTGGCCGGCCTGTACTCGACCACCTTGCTGAGCGAGGCGCTGGTGCGCAAGCTGGCCATGCGCGACGAGCACCTGCTGCTGGTGACGCAGCAGTCGGCCGGCTGGCGCCAGAGCTATTTCCAGAACGGCCAGCTGAAGTTCTCGCGGCTGACGCCGGCCATCGACCGCGACGGCGACGCCGTCGACATCGGCGTCGAGACCGGCAAGACCCAGCAATTCCTGACCAGCGTGCGGCTGATGGCGCGCGGCAACGTGCTGGAGACGGCGGTGATCGCGCCGGCCGCCGCCATCCCGGCGCTCGAGGCGCAATGCGCGGAAGGCGCCGAGAC
>DATMSN010000931.1:0-2730 GCA_035565375.1 Duganella sp.
GCGGCGGCGCCCGGCATCAGCTGCGCGCTGACGGCGGCGCCCAGTTGGCTGGCGTCCTTGGCGGCCATCACGCGCTGGCAGTTGGCGCCGAATTCGGCGACCAGGTCGCGCCCCAGCTGCAGGTTCAACTCGCTGAGGCTATGCAGCGTTTCGAGCGTGCGCTGCGCCATGTCGGTGTACAGCGTGGCCATGGTTTCCAGGTGCGATTTGACGGCGGGCGTGAACAATTGCTGGGGGAATTGCGGGGTGAAAGGGGACAGCATGGTGGACCTCATCGTGTGCTTTGATTAAAAAGACGCCGGGTTCTCGGCCCGGCGGGGTGGTCGGCACACAGATAGACGCCGGTCAGGCGAGAAGGTTCCAAAATCGCACGATCATGCTAGTTTTACCGGATGAGGCCAGCCGTGCGACAATACCGGCCTTGTTATTGTTCCGTTGATATCGAAACCGACTGTGATGGCCATGACCAAACCCGTAAATCCCGAATACATCCTGACTATTTCCTGCCTCGATCAGCGCGGCATCGTGCATCGCGTCTCGGGTTTTCTGGCCGACCACGGCTGCAACATCATCGATTCGGCGCAGTTCGGCGACAGCGAATCGCGTCTGTTCTTCATGCGCGTGCACTTCGCGCTGGAGGACCGCGCCATCGACGACGAGTTGCTGCGCGCCGACTTCGGCCTGCTGGCGGCCGACATGCAACTGAGCTGGGACATGCGCGACGCGCACTACAAGCCGCGCGTGATGCTGATGGTGTCGAAGATCGGCCATTGCCTGAACGATCTGCTGTTCCGCTACAAGAGCGGCCTGCTGCCGGTGGAAATTCCGGCGATCGTGTCGAACCACATGGATTTCTACCAGCTGGCGGCGAGCTACAATATTCCGTTCCACCACCTGCCGCTGGCCACCGGCGCGTCGCCGGAGGCCAAGCTGGCGCAGGAAGCCAAGGTCATCGAGCTGATGGCGACCCACCAGATCGATTTGGTGGTGCTGGCGCGCTACATGCAGATCCTGTCGCCCGGCCTGTGCACGGCGTTGAAGGGCAAGGCGATCAATATCCACCATTCCTTCCTGCCCAGCTTCAAGGGCGCCAAGCCGTATGCGCAGGCGCACCACCGCGGCGTCAAGCTGATCGGCGCGACCGCCCACTTCGTCACCGGCGATCTGGACGAGGGGCCGATCATCGAGCAGGACGTCGAGCGGGTCGACCACTCGATGGACGCCGAGACGCTGTCGGCGATCGGCCGCGACGTCGAGTGCGTGGTGCTGGCGCGCGCCGTGAAGTGGTTTGTCGAGCACCGCATTTTGCAGAACGGCGACAAGACTGTCGTCTTCAAATAATTTACCCGAGATTGTCCGATGGCCCTCAAAGCAACAATTTATAAAGCCGACCTGCAGATTGCGGACATGGACCGCAATTTCTACGAAACCCAGTCGCTGACCCTGGCGCGGCATCCGTCCGAGACCGACGAGCGCATGATGGTGCGGCTGGTGGCCTTCGCGATCCACGCCAACGAGGCGCTGACCTTCACCAAGGGCTTGTTCGACGTCGAAGAGCCGGACATCTGGCAGAAGGACCTGACCGGCGCGATCCAGTTGTGGATCGAGGTCGGCCAGCCCGACGAAAAGGTGATCCTGAAGGCCAGCGGCCGTTCGGAGCACGTGTACGTGTACAGCTACGCGGCCACCAGCCATATCTGGTGGAAGGCGCTGGCCAACAAGGTCGAGCGCTGCAAGAACCTGACCGTGATCAACTTGAACGCCGACGCCACCGAGCAACTGGCCAGGATGGCGCAGCGCTCGATGCAGCTGCAATGCACGATCCAGGACGGCCAGATCTGGCTGACCGACGGCACCACCACGGTCGAAGTGGGCCGCGAAACCTTCAAGGGCGAGCGCTGATCCTGCCTACCTGACCACGGCGCCGCCCTTCATCACCCACCGTACCCGTTCGAGCACCGTCACGTCCTTGAGCGGTTCGCCGTCGACGGCGATCATGTCGGCGAACTTGCCCGCCTCGATCGTGCCGATGCGGTCGCTCCAGCCCAGCAATTCGCTGGCGTTGACGGTGGCCGTGCGGATCGCCTGCGCCGGCGTCATGCCCAGCTTGACCAACACCGCGAATTCGCGCGCGTTCAAGCCGTGCGGATAGACGGCGGCGTCGGTGCCGAAGGCGATCGGCACGCCGGCCTTGATCGCGCGGCCGATATTGATGCGCGCCTGCGGCAACACCACCCTGGCTTTTTCCAATAGCGGCTTGGGCAGCCGGATCGCCTCGGCGTTGTCGATCAGCCAGTCGCCCAAATAGAGCGTGGGCACCAGCCAGGTCTTGTGTTCCTTCATCAGCTTGATGCCCTCGTCGTCGATGTAGGAGCCGTGTTCGATCGAATCGACGCCGGCCAGCACCGCCAGCCGGATGCCGTCGCCGCCGTGCGCGTGGGCGGCGGCCTTGCGCCCCAGGCGGTGGGCGTCGCCGATGATGGCCTTCAATTCCTCCAGCGTGTATTGCGAAGTGCGCGGATCGTCGCCGAACGACAGCACGCCGCCGGTGGCGCAGATCTTGATGACGTCCGAGCCGTACTTGATGTTGCGGCGCGTGACCTTGAGCGCCTCGTCGACGCCGTCGGCCACGCCCAGGCCGGTGATCTGGTATTGCGGCGCGTGCAGCGTGTCGTCGCAGTGGCCGCCGGTGATGCCCATGGCCGGGCCGGAGGCGGCGATGCGCGGACC
>DATMSN010000932.1:0-2378 GCA_035565375.1 Duganella sp.
GGCAGCACGCCCCAGCCGACCACCAGCGCGCCGGCGACGGCCGCGCCGCCGAACAGGAAGCGGCGGCGGGAGCGGTTCTTTGCTACGGACATGAGCTCTCCTAATGTTGTTAACCCAACTTCCCTTTGGCGATACGCCCGCCGCGCCACTTAGGGGACGTACCCGACCGGGTACGTCCCCGCTTGGCCGTGCGGGTTGGCCGTCTACGACTGCCAGCGCGCCAGCAGGTCGGCGGCGGCCAGCGGTTTGCTATAGAAGTAGCCCTGGGCCAGGTGGCAGCCGTGGCGCAGCAGGAACGCGGCCTGCTCCTCGGTCTCGACGCCCTCGGCGATGACCGACAGGTTCATGCTCTTGCCCAGCTGGATGATGGCGATGGCGATCGCCTCGTCGTTGGCGTCGGTCGAGATGTCCTTGATGAACGAGCGGTCGATCTTGAGCGTTTGCACCGGCAGCTGCTTGAGGTAGGCCAGCGACGAGTAGCCGGTGCCGAAGTCGTCGATCGCCAGGCCGACGCCGATCGAGTGCAGGTCGTTGATGAAGACCATGGCGTCGCCGGTGTTCATGATCACCGACTCGGTCACCTCCAGCTGCAGCCGCTGCGGCTCGAGGCCGGTCTCGCGCAGGATGTCGGCCACCATGTTGACGATGCTGCCGCGCTCGAACTGTTTGGCCGACAGGTTGACGGCGATCTTGGGCACGTGCAGGCCGGCCTGCTGCCAGCGCACCATCTGGCGGCAAGCCTCCTCCAGCACCCACTTGCCCAGCTGGTTGATGAAGCCGGTGTCCTCGGCCAGCGGGATGAAGCGGATCGGCGGGATCAGGCCCAGCTCCGGATGGTTCCAGCGCACCAGCGCCTCGACCCCGACCAGGCGCCCGCTGTCGATCTCCACCTGCGGTTGATAGTGCAGGAACACCTCGTCCTTCTCGATCGAGCGGCGCAGGAACGTCTCCAGGCGCAGCCGCTCGACGCCCTCGCCCGTCATCGACGGCGCGTAGAAGCTGTAGCCGTTGCGCCCGCGCGCCTTGGCCTGGTACATCGCCACGTCGGCGTTGCGGATCAGCATGTTGAGGTCGGTGGCGTCCTCCGGGAACACGCTGATGCCCACGCTGCAGGTGACGAACAGCTCGTGGCCGGCCACCATGAACGGCTGGTCGAACATCTGCACCAGCTTCTCGGCCACCTGGCTGGCGCCGAACTGGCTGTCGATGTCCTCGAGCAGCACGATGAACTCGTCGCCGCCCAGGCGCGCCAGGGTGTCGCCCTCGCGCAGGCGCGCCAGCAGCGCCTGCGCGACCTGCTTGAGCAGCTCGTCGCCGATGTGGTGGCCCAGCGTGTCGTTGACGTTCTTGAAGCGGTCCAGGTCGATGAACAGCAGCGCCAGCTGCCCGCCGTCGCGCGCCGCGCGCAGCAGCGCGTGCTGCAGGCGGTCGTGGAACAGCAGCCGGTTCGGCAGCGCCGTCAGCGGGTCGTGGTGGGCCAGGTGGTCGAGCTTTTCCTGCGATTCCTTGGCCTTGGTGATGTCGCTGAACACGCCGACGTAGTGCGTGCCCACGCCGCGGCTGTCGCGCACCGCGCTCACCGTCAGCCATTCCAGATACAGCTCGCCGTTCTTGCGCTGGCTCCACAGCTCGCCGCGCCAGAAGCCGGTGTCGACCTGCTCGCGCCACATGGCGTCGTAGAAGCGCTGCTCGTGGCGCCCCGAGCGCGTCAAGGTGTAGTGGCGGCCCAGCGCCTCGGCCTCCGAGTAGCCGGTGATCTGCGTGAAGGCCGGGTTGATGGCGACGATGGTGCCGTCCTTGTCGAGCACCACCACGCCGTCGGCGATGTGCTCGATGACGGTGGCCGACAGGCGCAGCTTGTCCTCGGCCTCCTTGCGCGCGGTGATGTCGGCGTAGACCCAGATGCTGCCCTCGTTGGCGCGGTGGCGGTCGAGCGCGTAGCCGCTGACCATGCACCAGAACATGCCGCCGTCGGCGCGCCGGTAGTTGCGCTCCTCGTTGAAGTAGTCGCCCTCGGCCAGCGACGGGTACTGGCGCGCGCCGGCCGCCTCGTAGTCGAAGGCGTCGGGGAACAGGATCGCCGTCGACGCCCCGGCCATCGCGCCCGGCTCGTAGCCGAACAACTCCTCGCAGCGGCGGTTGACCGAGACGATGCGGCGGTTGCGCACGAACATGACGCCGAACATGACGTTGTCGAGGATGGCGCTCTGCTCGGCCAGCAGGCCCTCGATGCGCATCTCGTTGTGCTTGCGCTGGCTGATGTCGGCGATGATGCCGTCGACCCACGGCGAGTTGCCGTCGGCGCCGCGCGCCTGCGGCTGGCCGTTCTCGGCCACCCAGCGCTCGGTGCCGGCGGCGTCGACGATGCGGTATTCGAC
>DATMSN010000933.1:0-25564 GCA_035565375.1 Duganella sp.
GCGGCGCGGCGCGATGGTCAGGTCAGGCGCACACCGCGCGCAGGAAGCGCGCCAGGCGGCGTGCGCCCTCGTCGATTTCCTCGTCGGTCAGGTAGCTGCACGAGAGGCGGATCTCGCAGCGGCCGCCGTCGTTGAGGTAGAAGTTGCGCATCGGGGTCCACAACACGCCGTATTGTCTGCCGCAGGCATCCAGCAGCGCCTCGTCGGCGGCCACGGGCAGGCGCATGCGGACGAAAAACCCGCCTTTCGGCCGATTCCAGCTAACGCCGAGCAGCTCCGCTTGCGGTCCGACATGCCGGTCCAAAGCGGCCAGCAGCAAACCCAAATTGCGGCGGTAGAGGCCGGCTTTTTCCCTGCCGACGGCGGCGAGCGAACCGCCTTTTTCCAGAATCATGCCGCCGACAATCGCCTGGCAGATGGGAGAAGTATTTACCGTCACCATGCTTTTGACCAGCGCTAATTCATCGGCCAGCAAGCGCGTCTCGCCGCTCGCATCTACGACGCACTGGTCGGCCACCACGAACCCGACCCGAACGCCGGGCAGGCACGTTTTCGCGCAAGTTCCAAGATAAACAACGCGGCGCGCGCGGTCGAGCGCCTTCAGCGTCGGCAAGGCCTGGTCCGGATGCGCGGTAAAACCGTAGGCGTTGTCCTCGATCAGCAGGAAGTCCTGGCGCGCCGCCAGTGACAACAGGTGCCGCCGGGCGTCCAGGTCCAGCAGTTGCCCCGATGGATTGGAGTAGTCCGGCGCAACGTACAAGGCCCGGACCCGCTTGCCCTGCGCGCGCGCCATCGCGCAGGCCGCCTCGAGCTCGCCAAGCGCCAGGCTGTCGCCGCACTCCTCGACGACCAGCGTTTCAATCCCCAGCACCTTGGCCGCCCCCGCAATGCCGGCGAAGCAAGGATTGACGACCGCCAGCACATCATTCGGACCCGGGCAAAGCGTACGCAGCACCAGGACCATCGCCTCCTGGCATCCCACCGTCACCACGATGTCGCGCGGCGCCACCTCGATCTGCTCATCCATGCGCAAGGCGTCGGCCAGCAGTTCATTGATCTGGCCGCGCGCCGGCCCGTACTGGTACAGGCGGCGCCGCACCTGGGCGGCGCTCAAGTTCTGCTTCTCGCTCAGGTAGCGCACGTACACATCGAGGTAATGCCCGACATCGAGATCGTCGAAAAATCCGCCGAACGGCGCGCCCGGCGCGAACGAGATCGCATCCGGGAAGCGGTCGATGACTTCGTTTAGAAAGTTGATTGCATCGAGCCGCGGATCGGCCAGCGCCGGCAGCAAGTCCTGCCGGTTCAGTGTGGTTCCCCGCGCCGCCGTCAATTGCTGGTTGTCTGCGACGTTCACGCTTGCTTTACCTTTTCCAGTACATCGTCGCTGTACGTGCGCACCGCCTGGCTCAGAGCGAATTCGGCCATGTAGCTTCGGAACAGATCGAGGGGCTCTTCCGCCAGACGCAGCATCCTCCGGTTCGCGATCACGGCCGGGCTGTCGAGCCGAGCGGCGCAGTCCGCGATGGCCGCATCCATTTGCTCGGGGGCGACGACTTCGTCGAACAGCAGCCGCCCATCCTCTTCATGGGCCCATACCTTGCGTCCGTATAGCAGTATCTGGCGCGCCAGGCGCCCTCCCGCCACCGCGCCGAGCCGCAGGTTGGCCACGCCGGGAATGATGCCCTCCTGCGCCGCCGGAAGGCTGAAGTAACTGTCCGACGAGCCGATCACCCGGTCGCACACCAGCACGATTTGCGCGCCGCCACCGATGGCGAAAGTGTCGACCGCCGCGATCCACGGTATTTCGTTCACACGCGCCGGCCTCGTCGCGTCCGCGAGCCGCAGAATCAGGCCGCGCGCCATCTTGTTGATATAGCCGAATTCCCTGCGCAGCAGGAAGTCCACAAAGGAAATCTGACCGCTGTGCAAGTGCTTGAGGTTGATCCCCGCACTGAACACGCGCTTGCCCGCATAGCGCGGATGCGACATTTCACCGCCGCGCAGCACGCCGACTTTGACGCTGTCGTCGAGCAGCGCGATATCGACGGCCGTTTCCATGTTGTCGATTAATTCATTGTCCTCGGCATTCAGGCTAGCCGTGTTGCATACCGTGATGAAGGCTGCCGTCCCGCGCCGCTCCAGATGGACCGCGCCCAAGGTCATCGTGCCGCTGCGCTGGAATTCGGGAAACAGACTGAGTGCTTTAGCGGTCGGCTGAAGCAGGTTTTCCGTCATGCGCAGGCCGATGTCGGCCCGCCCAAGCAGTCCATGGAAGAAAATCCCCTGGTCGATTTCCCGCCCTTCCTTATGCGCCTGGATATGCTCGCGCTCCTGCGCGATTTGCTGGCGCGTCGGCGTCAATCCGGGAAATAGCTCGGATGCCGAAAAAGCCAGTTCCGCAAGGTGCCGATGCCCCTCGAACGGTTTCGTAATCGCGCTATATATCCGATCCGCATAAAGCCTCATAAAACCGGCGCGGCACTCGCGACTAATCCGGTGAATTTCCCGTGCCAGCAGATGCTGCTCGGAAGTCCTTCCGGGATTTGGCCCAAGCTCACGCAATCGACTTTCGCCGGCGGCAATAAAACAGCTCATCGCATCGGCATCGGAGTCAAATCCAATACCGAATACAGGAAGTTGCGAGATCCACGGCTGTAACGAAAAAGAAAAGGTGTCGGATTCAGTTTTCATGTTAACAACGATATCCTATTGACAAATCAAAAGCAACAAAATACCATGGATTACATCGATGCGGCGGTTCGACCTGCGGCATTGCCTGATTCACGCGGTACTGGATTCCCTAGTAATACTACTTTGTGAAGTGCTCCAAATTCCATGCACACTGCGATACCGTTGTCTGGCCATTCCCGCACAATTACCCCCTCCTCTTTCCCGTCGACCGAATCGAACGGCTCCGCCGCCAAAATCATCGCCGTGGGAACAGCAAATTCGGCAAATTGCTATACCCAGCGCGAACTGTTGGAGCGGTTCCAGATCGACGACCGCCGGATTCGCTCGGTATTCTTGAATGGGGGAATTGAAAAGCGCTTCCTTTCCCTGCCCGACTGCGATCCGGGAGGCGGACCCGCGCATGAAACGCAAGGCGAACTGCTGGAGAAACACCGGCGTGAAGGCATTGAAATGGGGAAACTCGCCTTGCAGCGTTGCCTCGACAGTGCGGGCGTGGACCTCTCGGCTCTGGGCTACCTTTGCTGCGTAACGACGACCGGACTGTTAACACCCGGTCTCAGCGCACTCATTTCACACGAACTTGATCTGCCGCGCAGTTGCGCCCGCCTCGATGTTGTCGGTATGGGCTGCAATGCGGGTTTGAACGGCCTCAACGCTGTGCGCAACTGGGCCGAGGCAAACCCCGGGCGGCTTGCAGTAATGCTGTGCATCGAAGTTTGCTCGGCCGCTTATGTATTCGACGGGACGATCGAAACGGCGGTGGTGAACAGCCTGTTCGGCGACGGTTCCGCCGCGGTGGCGGTCGTCGCTGGCGTGCCCGCTTCATCCGCGCCCACCCTGCTGAAATTCTCCAGCCTTTTGATACCCGAAGCGATCGGCGCAATGCGTTTTAACTGGGACGACGCATTCGGTAAATTTAGTTTTTATCTCGACCGTGACGTTCCCTATGTGGTGGGAGCGCATGCGGAACGGGTAATATCATCCTTGCTCGAAGGCACTGAACTGCGACGCAGCGATATTTCTCACTGGATCGTCCATTCGGGCGGAAAAAAAGTCATCGATGCCGTACGAGTCAATCTGGGATTGAGCAAGCACGATGTGCGCCATACGATGACGGTATTATCCAATTTCGGTAATCTTTCGAGCGGTTCTTTTCTGTTTTCGTTCGAACGTCTGTTGGAGGAGAATCTCGCTTGCCCGGGCGATTACGGGGTGCTCATGACGATGGGCCCTGGCTCGACAATTGAAACTGCGCTGATTCGTTGGTAATTCGTTTTCAAAATGGAATTTAACTAGATATGAGCAATGTAGTTGAAATTGAAGGTGGTCGGATGCGGATCGAGCTTAAAATCGGCGGCAATTCGATTTCAAAACAAGTGGTGGCCGATATCAACCAGGCCTGCAGCCAGGCCGAAGATCTCGGTCCGCGCGCTTTCATCGTGGTAAGTCTGACGCGGGACACGCGTGACACGCCTGAACTGGATCGGGTCGAGCTGCATTTGCTCAGTCAGTGGGAGCGTGCGCTGACACGCTTGGAAAACGCGCCTGGCCTGACTTTGGCTTACGTTGAGGACAATTGCTTCGGCACGATGCTGGAGCTGTTGCTGACGACCGACTACCGCCTCGCCAAACCGTCCGTGCGGATCGGCTTGGCCCAACCGGGCCAAGCCATACGCCCCGGCATGGCTATCCATCGGCTGACCAGCCAGCTCGGCATTGCGCAGGCCCGTCCTTTGGTCCTGCCGGGCCGCCACATTGACGCCAACACCGCCCGGGATATCGGCTTGATCGACGAGATCAGCGACGATCCTTACGCGGCCGGCGCCAGCTTCATCAAGTCGCTCGATCCCGCCGCCGTGCAGGACTGGTCGATACGCCGCCGGCTCTTGCTGGAAGCAATTTTTACCCCGCACCAGGAGGCACTCGGCACGCATCTGGCCGCGTGCGACCGCTACGCGCGGCGCGAATCGGCCGCGTAACAAAGCGGCGTCATCGCACTGCATCGGTTGTGCGCTCTCCCCTGCCGAAACGACGTCAGCCCGCGTGATCCCGATATCGCCGACCGGCCGTTTCGCGGCATCCGGGCCGATCAGCTCGAAGTACGCCTCGATGGCGGAATCCGTTCCGGCCAGGACGTCTTACGTGCGTTGTCCATCGGCGCCAGCTTTTGAGCTCTCTGCGGTTCTAGCGGAAATTTACCTGGACCATCCGTCGATCCTGCGCAATTGATCAGCTTTTCAAAGCTACATCCTTCTTGAAAGCCACCGTATGACCCTACATGCTAGCGGATTTTCCCTGATCAACAACACGAAGGCGCGGCCAACTATTCCTCTCAGGTCGATTTTGCCGTCAAGTTCATTGGTGGAATTCGAAGCACAACGCTTGGCGTCACCCACCCTGCTCTGGGCAACGGACCCCGCACTGGTTCCGACGCTATTGCGCGATTACGCGTTCTGCAAACCGCTCCCCGGAGATCCCGAAGCTGCCTTTTTATCCGAAACCCGCACGTTCGCCGGCGAGCGCTACGGCGGTGCCCACGCCGCGTACAACGGTGGCGGCGTACGGTGTGGTGAAGCGAATGGCCTGAGTATCAAAGGCATTGGACAAAATGCGTTAGTGGGATCGTCGACTTCAACCGACTTTTTTCACTCGTATGGTGGCGCTTCACTCAACGAAGGCATCGCCGAAACTGTATGGGGCGAAGTAGCGAACCTCGCGCTCCCATTCGGCGGTGTCAGGGTACTTGGACTAATCGACACCGGCACCCGCGTCCCGCTGATGCTCGCTCCCGAGGATATCGACCCGACGACCAAACGAGCACTCATCATTCGCCATGCGACGCCGCGCGCGGCCCATTTCATGCGCGCGGTTTACTACAGTCCCTCCGCACTCATGAAGCGCGCAGTGTCGGATACGGAGCGAACCCGTGCCGCTATCGGTGCAATTGGGGAGACGTTTAATGCGCTATACGGCGGGGCGCCGGTCGATAAACTGGACCCTGATTACCTGAACGAATGTCTTTTGCAGACGTTCCAGCGCTATGCCGCACAAATCGCGGCGGCACGTAGCAAACGTATCATGCACAGCGCCATCACCGATTCGAACATGACGCTGGATGGAAGTTGGCTCGACTTCGCAACCGCCACAACGGTTTACGACTATGGTCGGATCTATGCCGCGCCATTCTCTCCCGACTTCACGCAAGAGGGAGCGAACATGAATCAGATTATCACCGACTTGTTGTTCTATCTGAAAAAATATCTCCCCAACAACCGCGGCGCGCGCATCCTGAATCCCCAGCAGTTAATCGGCCATTATCGAAGATATTTCAACCAACGACTGGCAGCGGAGTTTATAAAGCTCTTTGGCGCTTCCGAGCAAAGAACCGAACGGATTGACACACAGGTTGTGCAAATGTTGTACGCCACCCTTTGCGACATCCGCGATGCGGGCAACCACCTCGTTCACACAGTATGGTCTGACGACCCAGGCGATCGTCATGAAATGCCGGAGCAAACAGGCGCGTTTCATCTAAACACCATTCTGAGCGACCTGGCGTTATGCGCAAGCCCGACACAAGCCGACGAAGTACTTCGCTCCAGCTTGCCTGACAACGGTCTGCGCGGCGCCTTGGTGGACCGTTATTGGCGCTTCCGAAGCGCGCTTCTATCGCAGTTTCCAGTATCTGGTCGACGCAACGCTCAAATTTTTCTTGCCCTCAATTCATTGCGTCTCAATCGTCGCTTCCAGGAAATCCATCGGCACGATCTATACAGGGCAATTTACAGCGTGGTAGTCAACGATGGCGACGTCGAAGCTTTTGTGAATGGCATCGTTCACAAGGCGCGTACCGCCTTTTCGGAAATCGAAAACGGCTGCGTAGACATTAGCGCCTGGTTCGATAGAGCCGGCACGCTGTCGGAACAGGACGGGATCATGCTCGACGGCAAGCCAGTGTCGTTGCAATATGCATTAACCGAGCTGCGCCCGGGCATACTCGATGAGCGCCAGAAGCAGTTGCTAGCGGCCCACCTGGAATTATCTTGACACGGAAGTTGAATCGACCGCACATCATTTCCAGGAATGCGTCAGAAACAGATCAAGGATGACATGAAACGTATCGAACTCAGCCTCAAGAACGAAAACGAACGAGCGCTCTCGGAGCAACTGGGCGCCATCGCATATTTGAACTGCCTGGTATGTCGGGAATCACTGGATCCGCAGAAAGTGCACGGCCGCCTGTTTCCGCCGTTGAGACTCCAGCAGGTAAAGGTGTTTTACCATCAGACGCGACATCACCCTGTCGGGTATATCACCTGGGCGTTTCTGGCCCCGGACGTTGAACGTCGCCTGCTCGATAACCCGGCAGCAGAGTTACACGTTAGCGAATGGAATGAAGGCAACCGCGTTTGGATTATGGATTTTGTTGCTCCTGACTACAGTCACGAAATCGTCCATCATATTAAGAAAGAAATGTTTCCGGATCATACTGCCATCCACTGGTTGCCGCGCCGGAATCGGAATTCCGGTCGGCCTCACATATGGCTTCGCAAACCGGCGCGGAAAAGCCCCCCGCGGAAATCGTTCCTCATCCTTTGACCGGCTGGCCCCTCGTTTCAACGCCAGCAGGCTGGCGAAACCGCGCCGTCGAGACGGTCCATACCGAGAAACTCCCGGATAGGGAACATCCATGGCGGGCCATGAGGCCCATTAGCCCGCCATATACGGTCCGCCTCAGGTCACTCTGTACACGCTTCGGAGACGAGCCTCTTCTCCACCATGGCCGCCATCGCTTTGACCGACGGATCCCTGAATGCTCCCCGCACCCCGAGTGCCACGCCGAACCTGGTCTGCACATTATTGAGCAGGAGCATCAATGAAATGGAGTTGCCCCCTATCTCGAAAAATCCCGCATCGGCGCTGATGACCGCCGGGTCGAGTTTTAATACATCAGCCCACAACTGGATCATCGTACGTTCGGCATCGGTCGCGGGAGCCACGTAGCGCTGTTCCTGGCCCGCGATCAAATCGGTGGTGGGAGCCGGCAATGCTTTCCTGTCCAGCTTTCCGTTGTTCATGAGCGGCAAGGCGTCGAGGAGCACAAAGTACGCCGGCACCATCGGCTGGGGTAATGTTTCTGAGAGCATATCCCGTAGTTCCGCAATAAATTGTTTGGAACTGCCTTGGGCGCTGGCGTGCCTGACGACATATGCACATAGGCGCTGATCATTCTCTCCGAACGAACGAACGACACAGGCGGCTTGCATGAGATCCGGGTGGCATTGCAACTGAGCCTCAATATCGCCCAGTTCGACCCGTAAACCATGAATTTTTACTTGGTTATCAAGGCGTCCGACGAAATGCAGTTCGCCCGCATGGTCGTATCGCACGAGGTCTCCCGTGCAGTAAGCTCGAACCTGTTTTCCGTTGGGCGAATCGAGCAGAATAAAGCGCTCGCGCGTAAGCTGGTCACGATGATGATAGCCACGCGCCACCCCGGGACCCGCGATCAGCAACTCACCAGGCATACCAAGCGGACAAGGGCGGCGCGCCTTGTCGGCCACAAGCAGCACATAACCCGGTAACGGTCCGCCCAGCGTCACGGTGTGCTGGCTTGCTTCAAGGGACTTGTACGTCGCCCACACCGTTGCCTCCGTAGGTCCATACATGTTGTAGACCTTGCCTTTCGTCGCAGCGAGAAGTCTCGTGGCCAGATCAGGCGAACATGCTTCGCCCCCGGTGAGCACGGCTTCCAGGTTTTCGAGCGCAAGCGCCGCGTTGGGGGCTGACAGAAGTGTCACATACAAAGAGGGCGTCGCCTGCAGGTGCGTCACACCCGTTTGTATGATGAGCTCGGGCAGGGAGAAGTCGACATCCTGGACGTGCGATTCCGGCAGGCTCGAATGAATGCTGAGCCTTGGATCAGGGGCGATGACCAGGTGTGCGCCGTGCAGCAGCGCGCCCCAAATTTCGAGTACGGAGATGTCGAAAGAAATGGTCGTCAGGCCGAGCCAGACCGCGTCGCCAGCGTTCAGCGCCTGGCACGTCACGTCCAGATGGTGGCGTGCGTTGCGATGCTCGACCAATACGCCCTTGGGCTGCCCGGTGGAGCCGGACGTATAAATGACATACGCCAGATCGGCATCGCTCCGCGGGAAAGCCGGGAGCTCGGATCCTGTCAACCCGGCGCACTCGGCCAATAAAGCGGGGGTATCGAGCCCGAGCGCCTCGACATTCCATTCGCTACATCTCGGCATTAAATGGGACTGGGTCAGCAGCAGTCCCAGTCCGCTATCGCCGACAATGTGCGCCAGGCGCGCGTCCGGATAGGCGGGATCAAGCGGCACATAAGCTCCGCCCGCCTTTAATATGGCCAGCAAGGCGACGATCATGCCGATTGAGCGGTCACAGAATACGCCAACCAACACGTCGGGTCCGACGCCCCGGGCACGTAATACCTGTGCCAACTCTTCACTTCGCGCATGTAGCCCACCATAGCTGATGGTTTCGTCCCGGAATCGCGCCGCGATCCCATGGTGGCGCGCGGCGACACGCGCAGCGAACACTTGATCGAGCGTGGGACCGGGACGCGCCGCCGGCGGTGTTGCGTCCAAGCTGGCCCGCCACGCGTCCTCCGTCGCTGGATCCGTCCAGCACAGATCCGCAACCCGGCGTTCCGCGTTCTGTGCGGCCTGGTCTATCAACGCGCAAAAACAGCTGGCGAACGCTTCGACCGTCGTGCGCCGGAATAATGCAGTCTGGTATTCGAAGCGCAATGCCAAGGAACCATCTTCTTCGATTGCGTTTAACGCGAGATCGTAGTTCGAGTTCCCGCCCTCGACCTGCAGTCGATGGAAATCGACGCCGGGCAGCGAAAAACCGGGCATCTCCAGGTTATTCATGGACAACATGACCTGGAAAAGCGGCGCAACGTCTGCCTGGCGCGGCGGATTCAATCGTTCAACGAGTAGTTGGAATGGGACGTCCTGCTGGTCGAGCGCGGCGAGGTCCTCGTCCCTGACATGCTTGAGATATTCGGTAAAACTCAGTTCCTCGGTGACCGTCGTACGTAGAACGAGCGTGTTGGCAAAAAATCCCACGAGCGATTCGAATTCCTTGCGTGCCCGATTCGCCACCGGGGTTCCCATCACGATATCGCTCTCGCTGGAATAGCGCGACAGCACGATGGAAAACACCGCGTGCAAGCACATGAACAAGGTCGCACCGCACGTGTTTCCAATGTCGCGCAGGCGCGTTAAGGAGGCGCCGGAAATCCGGGCCAGCACCACGTCGCCCGCCGGTGGCGTTGATTGGCCGCGGGGATAGTCCAGCGGTAAACTGTGTACCAGCGGTAAATTTTTCAAGCGCTCTTCGTAGCGTTGCAAGCGCGCCTCGAACAGATGCGACTGCAGCAACTCGTGCTGCCAGTTGGCAAAGTCGATATAACTCAGCGCCAACGGTGTCAGCTCCGGTTGCTGGCCTGCCGCCAATGCCCGGTACACCCGACCGAATTCGTTGACCAGCAAACCAAGCGACCATCCGTCGGCGGCAATGTGGTGTACCGTCAGAAGCAATACGCCCTCGGTGGCGCCGACCCGCAGCACCGCCGCCCGCACTACCGGCCCCGCTGTCAGGTCGAAGGGCTGGGTGGCATTGTTCGAAATTCGCTGCGCAACCAGCGCTTCCCGTTCCGTGGATGCGACCTCACGCAAATCGATACGGTCCAGACAAAACTCGGGGGTGGCGTGCACATCCTGACGGACGACGCCATCGACTGTACGATAGGTCGTCCGTAACGCGCCGTGCCGTTCAATGAGCATGCCGAAGGCGCGTTCCGCGAGGCTTTCGTCGAATTCGCCTTTAAACCGGAAAACATTGGAGAGATTATATCGCGCGGTGGATCCGTCTATTTGCTCCATAAACCACAGCTGCTGCTGGCCGATGGACAACGCAGCGGCGTTTCTGATGGGCAAACCGGTCGCCGCCCCTTGTTCACCCAGGTGGCGAACCAGTTCCGATTTATGCGCTTTCAGCAAAGCCAACAACTGAGGCGTCGGTTCATCGTCGAAATGGATCTCCAACTGGTCATGCCTAACGCTCAGTTCCAGCCCTGCCTCGTCGCACAAGGCGATTAACTCTTCGATTTTCATATTCTCCAAAGTTCCTAACAGATCATGCGGTTTTGGGGTTAAACGTGCGTGCTCATGAATAAATTCGTGCAGAACTACAGTATCAATTGCCGTCTTCTTTTCACTACCGGGTCGGCTGCCGGGGCGGGCGGGATGTGCCCGATCCGGGAAGCGATGGACCGAATCGAACTGGAAGCGAAAAATTCCTGGTAGCTTGGTTTTACACCGCATTCGCGTTCGATTCGTATCAACAACTGAGCGGCGAGCAGCGAGTTTCCACCCAGCGCAAAAAAATCCTGATCGACGCCGATGTCGTCGCGGGCAAACACGCTCTGCCACAGCCGCAATAGCTTTTCCTCATGCGGACCGGCAGGTACGTTGATCGTTTCCTTGTCGCGGAACAACTTCGGTCTGGGAAGGTGCTTTCTATCGAGCTTGCCATTTTCATTCAGCGGGATCGCCGATATCTCGACCCAATGGGACGGCACCATGTAGTCGGGCAGGCGGGAGGCCAGGTAGGCCGCCAGGTCCCTGTCGGATGAAAGCGGCCTGTGTGGCCATGGAACAAGGTAGGCCACCAGCACGATGTCTGCTGTCGCGGTCGGAACGCCGGTTACCACGGCTTGGCGCACGTCTGGATGCGTGGCAAGGCATACTTCGATTTCCGCCGGGTCGACGCGGAAACCACGTATCTTTATCTGCTGATCCAGGCGCCCCAGACATTCCAATGTTCCGTCGTCGCGGTAGCGCCCTTTATCACCGGTCAGATAAACCATGTCGTGAGCCTCGCCGGTTGCGGGGTTGACGATGAACTTCCGCGCGGTCAAGATGGGGTCGTCGTGGTATCCGAGCGCCAAATGCGGGCTGCGGATCGCAATCTGGCCCGGCTCGCCGATACCGCAAGGCGTCATCTGCGCGTTCAAGACCAGCATTTGTACGTCGCCGACCCCGCGCCCCACCGGCAGGGCGTCGTCGGCCTGAATCGTCGGCGCTGTGCCAAGGGCTTGCCAGGCGAGCGCCCGAACGGTCTCGGTGGTGCCATACAGGCCGATCAGCGCCGCATGCGGAGCGGCTTGCCCCAGTTCACGCACGATGGCCGCGGTGATGCGTTCGCCCCCCAGGAATATTCGACGTAACGACGGCAGCGGCTCCCTGCACGCCTGGACCAGCACCCGGGCCATGCTCGGCGTCAGATTCAGCACCGTGGGCCGCTGCTCAGACAGCCATTGTTCCATTTGCGTGCCTTCCAGCTCCCCCTCGTGTGGAATGCACAACGTCGCCCCGATGCACAGCGGCGTGAACATATCGCGCTGCAAGGGATCATGGACGAGTCCGGAAAACATGCCAAACCGATCCTCCGCGAGCAGGTTGAAGGACTCCACCGTCCATGGATGGTAGGCGGTCAAGGCGCTATGCTTTCCACGCACCGCCTTGGCCCGCCCCTCCGTACCGGAAGTGAAGGAAATATAGGCGAGGTCATCTGCGTGGCTTTCGGCGATTTCGCCATGCCCCGCCGCCCCAACCTTGCCACTCACGTCAACGATCAATTGGTGGCAGTCGATGGCGGCGAGACTTTCGGCGAGGGCCGGAGGTAGCGGCGCCGGACTCAGTCGAATCAGGCAGCGTGGGGGCACGGCCGCCACCTGCTCACACAGTCGCCGCACGGGCACCTTTTGCGACAACATCATGAATGCGGCGCCGGCCTGCATGACTGCCAGGGTCGCGACGACCAGTGCATCGCAACGTTCTGTCAAAATCGCGACAATGTCGCCGCGTCCTATTCCGGCCGCGCGTAATTGGTTGGCATAGTACCCGCTCCACGCACGCAGGGTTCCATAGGTCATTTGTCTGCCGCCATACGTCAACGCGATCCGCTCCGGCGCGGCCAGCGCTTGCCGCTCGAACAGCGTTTGCACGGGCCCGCACCATCCCGTGGAAATTGGCGCCCTCGGGTCTGGCAAGCCGGCGGCCCCGGTGTTTGCCGACAGGGGCGCGACCTGCGCCTCCTTCACAGGGCGAAGCGAATACTTTCCGCACTCGCGGTGCTGGTCGTGAGCCAGCTGCGTCAGCAGGTAGAGATATTGCTCCATGAGAGTCTCGATCGTTTCTCGACTCAAAATGGTGGGGTTATAGCTCACATAAAAGTTCGTTCCGTCCGCACCGTCGGCAACATACAGGCTCAGGTTGAATTTATGCCTGATCGCGTCCACTTTGGCGAACGCCTCATGCAGCAGCTGCCGGCCGGATCGGCTTTCAGGCAAGCTCAGCATGTTGAAGAACACCTGGACCAATGGCGCACTGTCCGCCTGTCGCTGAATACCGGATAACTCGACGATGGTCTCGAACGGCAGGTCGGGGTGGGAAAGGACGGTCTCGACGTTAGCTATCTGCTGACGCAAGAAGGTGTCGAAAGTGACGGCAAGATCCACGCGGCTGCGCAACGGTAAGTTGTTAACAAACATTCCGACGAGATCTTCCGTTCCGCTCACGTGACGCCCACTCACGGGGATGCCGATGATCAAATCCGGCGCATCGCCAACGCGACTTAACAGCAACGCCAGCGCCGCGTGCAGCACATTGAACAAGGTGCCCCGGTTGCGCCTGGCCAGCGCGTGCAGCCTCACACGGAGCGGTATATCAAGCGTGCGGACCACGAGGGGAGCCGCTATCGCCGTCGCCAACGGGCGGGATGCCTGGAAAGGCAGGACGAGTCCGGGGCTGACATCGTGCAGGTAATCACGCCAGAATGCGCGCTGCGCCATCCCGCTTGCGGACTGCAGAAACGCGGTTTGCCAGACCACATAGTCGCGGTAACTCAATCGCCCGGCAGCGGCGGGAACGGAAGCCTCCTCCCGATTCAAGATCGCCATCAGGTGGTCAAACAGCACGATGACGGACCAGCCGTCGGCGACCATGTGATGCAGCTTTAACTGCATCACGGTCCGGCCGGCGGGCAGATAGAGCACCAGCGTTGCAAACAACGATGGCTGCGCCAAATCGAATGGACGACTGGCGTGCTGGAGGAGCAACTGCGCCATGTCGGCCTCGGGCGCGGCGCTATTGCGCAGGTCGTGGCATTCGAAATCAGGCTCGATATCAGCCTCGACTACTTGACGCATGCCGCGTTCGGAGTCAACCATCCGGGTGCGCAGAACATCATGCAAATCGATAATGCGTTGAAGGCCGGCTTGCAACGCGTCGGGAGCATAAGGCTGATCGAGCTCAACGACACCGACTATATTATTCAGGCCGGCACCATGGAACTGCTCGTGGACCCAGATACGCTGTTGCGCCGGCGATAAGGACTGATCGTTCCCGCCCGCACCCGGCATCGGACCGTTGCTTTGCGTCGTCTGTTGCATGTCCACCGCATGGGCCAGTTCCACGATGGTCGGTGCGCCCAGCAAGTCACGCATCGATAACTGCATGCCGCAGGTGGTTCGCGCCGCGTGGATCGCCTGCACCATGCGCAAGGAATCGCCACCGATCTCAAAAAAATTGGCGTTTGCGCTGACGCGCTCGATCTTGAGTATGGTTTGCCATACGCTTGCCAAGGCGCGTTCGGTCGGCGTCGACGGGGCGAGATACTCGTCCTCCGGGCTGTCGTACGCCGACAAAGCGCTCCGGTCGATCTTGCCGTTCGGTGTCAGCGGCATGGCATCAATGACGACATAATGAGCAGGCAGCATGTACTCGGCCAGTAAGTTGCTGAGTTGCCGACGCACCTCCCGGACTAGTCCGGAATCACCCAGAGTAGCGCGCTCAGCCGGGTCGGCTACCAGATAGGCTACCAGCTTGCGCTGCTCATGTTCGCCGCTGGCAATGACGATCGCTTCCCTCACGGGCGCAAGGCGGCCCAATTGGTTCTCGACCTCGCCCAATTCAATGCGGTGGCCTCTGATCTTGACCTGCTGATCGATGCGCCCGATGAACTCCAGGCTCCCATCGCCGAGTTGACGCACCAGGTCGCCGGTCTTGTACAGGCGCCGGCCTGGCAACGGATAAAAGGGATCCGGCACGAACCGCTCGGCGGTTAATCCGGGGCGGCCCAGATACCCACGCGCAACCCCTCGGCCACCGAGGTATAACTGGCCAACCGAACCGACTGGCAGCAGCGTTTCACGCGTGGACATGACGTACGCCTGGGAGCCGGGCAGCGCGGCACCGATACCGGGCACGCCCTCGACCGGTGCACGGAATTCCACGAAGGTCGAATAAGTGGTGTCCTCCGTTGGACCATACAGATTGAATATGGGACGACCGGGATCCTTTTCCAGCAGCGCGTTTAGCAGACTTCGTGTCAATGGTTCGCCCGCTAAATTGATGACTTGTACCGAAGCTGGAATGGCGTTTTGCTCAAGAAGCACCTTCATCGCCGACGGCACCGTATTGATCAAACTCACATCAATTTTGCTATCGAGCAAGACCAAGGCATCGCGTACTATCACACAGGTATGCCCTGCGCTTAACGGCAAGAACAGCTCGAACACCGATAAGTCGAAGTTCAACGAAGTGCTTGCGAGCACAGTTCGCAACTGTGCCGGAGTGTAGGCTTCGAGGGCCCACTGTAGAAGAGCGACCGTGTTGGCATGGGTGATCGCCACGCCTTTCGGTTGCCCGGTTGAACCGGACGTATAGATGACATAGGCTAAGTTGTCCGCGTTGAGGTTGGCGCGGGCGGGGGCCTCGCGCGAGACGCGGTCGGCGAACATCTCTTCATCAACGCATATCACCTCCGCGCCATCGAGCCATGGCCGGTCAACCATGACCGACTGCGTTAGCACGATGCCGACGCCGCTGTCCTTGCGCATGTAATGGAGCCGCTCATCAGGATAGGCCGGATCGAGTGGGACATAGGCTCCCCCCGCCTTCAGGATAGCGAGGACGCCGACCAGCATTTCCAGACTTCGGTCGACGCACAGCCCGACCAGGAATTCAGGGCCCACGCCGCGTTCCCGCAGCAGGTGGGCGAGCCTGTTGGCACGCTCGTCCAGCTCCCGGTACGTTAAGCTATCCCTGCCGCTGAGTACGGCCGTGGCATCCGGCGACAACCGCACCTGGGCCTCGAAAAGATCATGGATGCATGTATTTTCCCGGGGCGGTGTTGGATCGGCATCGAGTCCGTGGACAAGCCGCGCGCGCTCGCCCGGCGGCAACACATCGATCGCGACTATGGACTTGTGCGCGAGCTCCGGGAGTTGATCCAGCAGGTACGAAAGGCGCTCCTGCACCAGCACTATTTCCGCCGTGTCGAAGTATGCGAGGTTATAGTCTATCTGCAGCTGCGGCGGCTGCTCGGTGCCGTATTCCCAAATTGTCAGCGCCAATGGCGTGATTTCATGCTGGTTGCTGACATACTCCAACTGCGCCGCTCCGTCGCCGGTATCCAGATGGCTATCAAGCTTGAGGAAATTCAGCGCCACATCGAACAGCGATCCCCGGCCACCTTGCAGACCGAGGTCGCGAACGATGAAACCCAAGGGATAACGCTGGTGGCGCAACATATCCTTCTGCCGCCGCGCCACCGCCGCCACCAGCGCAGCGAAGCTGTCCTCGGGCGCCAGGGTCACCACCAGCGGACTCATACTCGCGAAAACGCCGATCATCTCCTTTTGCGCGTGCGCCGAACGATTGTGCGTGGGGCTGCCGATGATGAAGTGCGAGCGGTCATACACCCCGTACACGTAGACGGCAAGCAGAGCCGACCAGACCTGCTGGGGACCGACGCCTAGCTTCTCGGCCATCGCCTTTACGTTGGCGGACTGATCTTTGCTGAGCCGCCGCACAGAGCGCTGACTCGGTCCGCCGGAATCCGCAGTGGGTTTCCCCGGAAAAAGACGCTCAGGCATTCTGGACAGCGTAGCGACCCAATATGCGCGGTCGCGTTCCCGCCGTGGGCCGGCCAGGTAGTGGCCGTCGCTCTCCGATACCGAACGCCAGCTGTGCGTTTGCGCCGGGTCCGACGCAATGTCGTCGTAGTATGTGCCCAGCATCCGCGCCCAATTGGCGAAACCCCAACCGTCCATTGAAATGTGATGGGCAAGTCCAACGTACCAATGTTCGCTCGGGCTGATTGTTACCAGAAACGCCCGAAATAGTTCTGCGTCTTCGGCCGGTACAGGGGTCTGGAACAGTTCCGCGATCCATTCACCCGCGATACGCGGCGCGTCGTCGTTGTCACTGAAATCGACGTGGGGCAATGCTTGCGTCCGCTGCCTGCTGATCCACTGCATGGGCTCGCCCTTGTCGCCGCTGATCCTGATGCCGAAAGCGTCATGGCTGGTGACTAAGCGCTGATGGGCGAGTGTAAGTTTGGCGATATCGATGGCGCCGAACCGAATATATCCGCCAACGTTGTAGAACGGGCTCGATGGATGCTGGATCTGGTGGAGAAAAATATCACGTTGCGTGAGCGTCAGGCTGAACAGTTCGCGGTCATTCATAGTATTTGGAATGGTGTCGTGGCGGCAGAATCTGGTTGTGGAACACATTTTTATACTCTGTATCCTGATCTGCCGCCCACTCGTCAAAGAGATAGAGCTCTTTGTCTTCGAGAAACGCAATCAGCAAAGCTGGGCGCTTGCTTTGTCCGTCCGGTAAATCCAAGGTCGAAAACCGGCCCGCCCTAATGCTGACCTTTGGGGCGAAACGAAGTAGACGAAGATAGAAACCGACATCGGTACCGGCGATAAACTTTATTTGTCCACGCGCAATATTTAGATTGACCGATCCTATACGGACGGAAATAAACAGGATTTCGAAGCTGGTATCGCAGGGATCGGGAGCGGTACACCGCAGTGTGAGCGGATGATCGAATACTCTTTGCGCAATCACATCGCCGAGGGCGGGACCGTGCATAGTCCTGCGGAGGGTGATCTTAATTGGAGGCCGTGCGTCACGAAGCGCGGCGGGGGAATCTGGTTTGACGCTAATAACTGCGGTACGTGTCGCAAACTGGCGCCAACCATTATCGACACGGTATTGATCCATCGCCTGATCATTGCTGCGCTCAAGATATAAATCCTGTACATCCACCATCATGCTTGATCCGCCCACGCCTGTGCTTCGGGGCGAAGGCTTGCCCATGCCGCAGCGGCGGCAAATGCAAGATCCAATGTGCGGAACCAGGCCTCGTCAGGTAGACGACTGGCCTGTGCATTCCAGGCTAGCCTCGTAACCAATAGGACCAGCGGCAGGATAAGAAGCAATACGAAACGTAACAACAACAACGGCGAGGAGCGCAATATGAAACCTCTTGTCGATGCAGGGAGGACAGCGGCCGATGCCGGACTTGATCAAGTTTGAATATCCCGATTGGCGCACACGGATACAAAGAATAGCTACCTTCGTGCAAATTTGCTGTTCTCGTCAATGTGCTTCCAACAAAACCATTGATATTGCACGTAACACTGCACGGCGATTATAACGGCATTGCTCAGTAGATTTCTCACCAATTACCACACTTGTGAAAAAAATAAATTTGCTGAACCGTCATGAGGCTGTGCCATACTCATGGATACAATTGAACATGAGCCACGTCAATGGACGTTGCTTATGCCGTCAGTTCTTCGTGAGCATTAACAGTTCGTAGTACCCGGACGTCATTGAGATCGAGTATTTATGCATCAAGTTACGGTTAAACGCTTGCTTGAAGTAGTCATTCAGCACGAAAGAAGTATGTCTTTGCGCGCCCGAAGCAAAGTGAACTTTATAGAGTGTATTGAATGCATCCGGCGCTATCGCTATAGTCTGTTACTCTGGACACAGGAGCCTGCGGGTGCGATTTCATCGTTCAGCACCGGCCGATGATTTCCTCTGATCGATGGCTAGTCCGGCGCCCCGCGCCCGAGGCCCGTTTACATCTGATCTGTCTCTCGCTCCAACGTCGAGTGGTTAGCCGGCGAGCATTTCTTCATCCAACAGCATGCGAAGTCAGTTCTTGACTGCGTTCGCCGCGGACGCATTACGCTCCGGCCAATGGCGAACCGGACCCTTAGCGGGCCGGATCTCCCGTCCCATGCCCAGCATTCGAACCAGTGCCATCAGATGCATATAACTGATGTGAATATGTCACGTTTCAGGGCGTCTCCACGCCTTGGTACTTATATCTAACCACCGCCAACATGACCTCAATCAAAAACGACGAGCAACAACCTGCTTTCTTGCCTGATCCGATGACGTCCGCCCTTCCCCGCTTGCAGGAAGACGCCGCTGGTCCCGATATAAGCTCTTCTGGTAACGGTTCGAATGCGGCATTGTCTTGGTCACAACTGCGCCTATGGTTGCTTGATCGCTTTGTTCCCGAGTCCCGCGTGGCGTATCACTTGCCTGCGTCATTCAGGCTGACCGGGACACTAGACCGTACGTCGCTGCGCAGGGCATTGGATCAGGTTGTCGCTCGCCATGAGATCTTGCGCACTGTTTTTACCGAATGTGACGGCGAACCGCGGCGACAAGTGGTGGCTGCTCATGTCCATTTTTCCCTTGAGGAGCGGGATCTCTCTAACCTGGAAAAGGACGTGCGCGAACAGGTGGTGCGTGACGCCCGTGCCGCCGAGGCCGGCGCACCATTCGACTTGCAGCGAGGTCCGCTGATTCGTGGCCAACTGTTGCGGCTGGCTGAAGATGAGCATGTACTCTTCATTACACAGCATCATATCGTGTCGGATGCATGGTCGACGACCATCCTGATGCGTGAAGTGACCACACTGTATGCCGCCTTCACCCAAGGTTTGCCGAGCCCGCTAGTTGCAGTGCCGGCCGGGTGTGGTGATGATCCTCGAGATCAACAAGCACTGACGACACCAACCGAAGAGGATGCTTCACTGACGTTCTGGAGAGAATACCTCCAGCACTCGCCAGAATTCACGACGTTCCCGACAGATCGCCCCCGCCCTCCAAGCCAAAGCTACCGCGGCGACAGCGCCGACGTCACCGTGCCGCCAGCGCTGGCGCGCGACCTCCGCGCGCTGGCCCAACGGCACGGTACCTCGTTGTATACCGTCTTGCTCGCAGCGTGGGCAATTCTTCTATCGCGCATGTCTGGACAGGACGATATTGTTGTCGGAACGCCGGTTGCGAATCGCCAAAATCTCGCCTATATCGATGCCGTCGGCTTTTTCGTCAACACCGTGGCGATTCGTGCGCGCTTCGATGCCGATGCGACTGTCAGCCAACTGGTCGACCAACTGAAAACCGACACGATGCAAGTGTTCGGACGTCAAGAAGTCCCGTTGGAACGCGTGGTAGAGGCAGTGCAGCCGAAACGCGATTTATCGCGTCATGTATTGTTCCAAACAATGTTGGCACTCGACAATACTCCAGCGATCGAAAGTGTGTCGCTTCCCGGGCTCCGGCTCGATGTCGAGCCTATCCCGGTTTTATCCACACAGTTCGATGTGAAATTGTCTCTCGTCGATACGGGCGCAAACCTGTTTGGACGCATCGAATACGCCACCGACTTGTTCGACGCTTCGACGGTCCAGCGTTGGATTGGTCACTTGCTATTGATATGCAAAGCGATGGTCAATGACGACCAACAGAGAGTCGGCCAAATCCCGCTTCGGACACCACTGCAACGCAGCACCATGCATGTGCTCATGAAAGGGAAACAGGTCGATTATCCGCGCGACCTGATGATCCACCAGCTGTTCGAGCGCCAGGCTGCGGCCAGCCCAGACGGCATCGCGCTGGTGTTTGAACAGCATGAGCTGAGCTATGCGCAGCTGAACCGGCGTGCCAACCAGCTGGCCCATTACCTGATCTCTCAAGGCGTCGGCCCCGACCAACGTGTAGCGCTGTGCGCCGAACGCGGCTTCGAGATGGTGATCGCCCTGCTGGCCGTCCTCAAGGCCGGCGCGGCCTATGTCCCGCTCGATCCGGCCTATCCACGCGAGCGCCTGGACTTCATGCTGGCCGACAGCGCCCCGGTCCTGCTGCTGACCCAGCAGTCGTTGCTGGGGGCGCTGGACGACGTCGTCGTGCCGGTGCTGGTAATTGATACGGCTTCGCACCTGCAAACCCAGCCCGGGCACAATCCCGACCCGGCCGTGCTTGGCCTGCACGCTCGCCACCTGGCCTATGTCATCTACACGTCCGGATCGACCGGCATGCCCAAGGGCGTCATGAACCAGCACGACGGCGTCGTCAACCGCCTGCTGTGGGCCCAGGACCAGTTCGCCCTTACGGCGGACGACCGGGTCCTGCAAAAGACGCCGTTCGGCTTTGATGTATCGGTCTGGGAATTCTTCTTGCCGCTACTGGCGGGCGCACGTCTGGTGCTGGCGCGCTCCGGCGGTCATCAGGATCCGCTGTACCTTGCCAAGCTCATCGAAGACAGCGCCATCACGACCTTGCACTTCGTGCCGTCGATGCTGCGCAGCTTTGTCGAACAGCTCGCTCCCGGCCGATGCGCCAGCATCCGCCACCTGCTCCTCAGTGGCGAAGCCTTGCCCCATCCGCTGGTCGAAGAAGCCGCCCGGCGGCTGCCTCGGACCCAGTTGCACAACCTGTACGGGCCCACCGAAGCAGCCATCGATGTTAGCTATTGGAACTGTACCGGCATGCGCACCGGCCCCGTGCCCATTGGCCGGCCGATCGCCAATACCGGACTTTATATCCTCGACCGTTTCGGCCAGCCAGTGCCCATCGGCGCGGCCGGCGAACTCCACATCGGAGGCGTGCAGGTCGCGCGCGGCTACCTGAACCGCCCCGAACTCACCGCCGAGCGATTCGTAACCGATCCGTTCAGCGCCGAACCGGACGCGCGCATGTACAAGACCGGCGATCTGGCACGTTGGCTGGCCGACGGCAATATCGAATACCTGGGCCGCAACGACTTCCAGGTCAAGATCAGGGGCTTCCGCATCGAGCTGGGCGAGATCGAAGCGCGCCTGGCCGTCTGCGCCGGCGTGCGCGAAGCGGTCGTACTGGCGCGCGAAGGCGCGCACGGCGACAAGCGCCTGGTCGCCTATCTGGTCGCCCAGGACGGCGTCACGCTGGACGCGGCCGCGCTGCGCGTCGCCTTGGGCGAGGTGCTGCCAGACTACATGATTCCATCGGCCTTTGTGGCGCTGGACAGCTTGCCGCTCACCCCCAACGGTAAGCTGGACCGGGGCGCCCTGCCTGCGCCGGACCAGAGCGCGCTCGTCACGCGCGCTTACGCAGCCCCGGTCGGGGCCACGGACACGGCGCTGACCGAAATCTGGCAAGACCTGCTGGGCGTGCCGCGCGTCGGTCGCCACGACCACTTCTTCGAACTGGGCGGCCACTCGCTGCTGGCGGTGCAGATGGCTGCGCGCGTGCGCCAGCGCCTGGGCGTGGAAATCCCGCTGCGCGAACTGTTCGCACAACCAACGCTGGCCGACTACGCCGGCACAATGAACAAGCAAACAGGCGTCAGCCAATTCGCCCACGTGGTCACGATTCGCCCCACGGGCGAAACCATGCCGGTGTTCTTCGTTCATGCCGGCGGAGGCGAAGTTGCCTACGTCGGGGACCTCGAGAAATGGCTCGATGCGGCCATCCCCGTATACGGACTCGCTGCCACCGGCCTCATGCCTGGTCAGACTCCGCTGACAACCGTCGA
This sequence comes from Duganella sp., assembly GCA_035565375.1. Classification (GTDB taxonomy): domain Bacteria; phylum Pseudomonadota; class Gammaproteobacteria; order Burkholderiales; family Burkholderiaceae_D; genus Rugamonas. The sequence goes on from DATMSN010000933.1 coordinate 22,411, forward strand.
AGATATGGCAAGCGCCTATATCAAGGAAATGCGCCTGGTGCAGCCGAAAGGCCCTTACCGCATCGCAGGTTGGTCGGCGGGCGGCCTCATTGCGTACGAAATTGCCAACCAGCTTATCGCGGCCGATGAAAGCGTCGGCTTTGTCGGTCTCCTCGATGCTTCGTTCAACCCGAACGTCAAGCCGGAAGATATCCAACGCGACTTTGATCCGATAAAAACATTGATGCAGTGGGTGCCGGAAAACCTCGCCACCTCCTCCGATATCGTCGCCTTCCAGCGCGAAGGCAACGTCGGCGGGATCCTTGCCGCTCTGCAGCAGGCCGGCCTGCTTGCGTCGGAAATTGATGAAGAAAGGGTCCTGCGGCATCTGGCGGTTATGCATGCCACACGTCTTGCTCAGCTCACGTATAAAGCAGTTGCCATCTCCGTCCCCATCACGCTGTTTGCAGCGGCGGAAACGACGGCAGAATTTGGCGCCGAGCAATGTCATGGCTGGAAAGAAGTAGCGGGCGAAAACATTCATGTTGTGCCCGTCCCTGGCGCTCACTTGACGATTCTTGAACAACCTCATATCAAAGCTCTCGGACAAGCCCTCTCCGACGCATTGAAAAATCCGCCACGTGACGCTGAGGGGCACCCGGAACAGCAATATCAGCCCAGGATGACTTTGAACCGCGGATCGGGCGGCGTCCCTCCGGTGTTCTGTGTGCCGGGCGCGGGAGCGAGTATCACCGCGTTTAGAGACCTTGTTGACACCTTTGATGCAAGCCTGCCTGTCTACGGGCTGCAGCCACGCGGTATGGATGGACTGCTTGCGCCATACCTCGATGTGGAGACCGCGGCGCGGGCATTCGTCCGTTCCGTACGTGAGATCTGTCCACATGGACCGTATCGACTGATCGGACACTCATTCGGGGGATGGATCGTATTTGAAATGGCATTGCAGCTGCTGCGGGACGGCGAAACCATCTCTTCGCTGATCATTCTGGACAGTCAGGCACCGAGCCTGCATCCGGAGCAAAAGCGCCGCGATACTCATGTGGAGATAGTGCGCATGCTCATAGACCTATACGAGCTGAACTTGGGACGGTCACTGGGTCTGAGTACCGAAGACTTGGCGCCGCTCGATCGCGAGCAAAGCATCAGCCTGCTCTTTTCACGTTTGATCGCGGAAAAATTATTACCGCCGAGAACAAAGAAAGAGACGCTGTTCGCCATTTTCCGCGTCTTCGAAGCGAACGTGAAGGCACGTTATGTTCCGGGCTCGGTGTATGAAGGCCCCTTGCACGTGGCCAGCGTCCGCAACGATCCCGAGAAGGAAGTGCCGGACCAGACAGGGCAGTCGGAACCTACGTGGGAAGCGCACGCGCCACGGATCACGAGCTATGAGGCGCAGGGGAATCATTTGACGATGCTGAGCCCCCCATATGTCGAGAAGCTGGGCGGTTGGATCATGCGGGCACTGCACCATGGCTGACCTCTATCCTCGCTCGACGACTTGACGAACTGTCTCCATTAATCAAAAAGGAATGGCCATGAATGCAGAAACAAAAGACTTGGGTGACTGGGGAAATCTGGTGCCGAATCAAACCGAGATTGCTTGCGACGCACGCGCCGCTGCCCAGGCTTCGCCGCTGGACGTTATGAATTTCCTCAACGAGGTGGCCGAGCGCTATCCGGCCGCCATCTCGCTGGCAGCGGGCCGGCCGGCCGAATCGCTGTTCGCCTTGCCCGAGTGGGTGACGTGGGTGCCGGAATTCGTCGCCTATCAGGCCGAGCGCCGCGGCGCGGACGTCGCCAGGACGTTTTCCCTGCTGGCGCAATACGGTCGCACGAATGGCATCATCAACGAGTTGATCGCCCGCCAGCTGGCGAACGACCATGCCATCGACTGCTCACCGGACCGCATCCTTGTCACGGCCGGCTGCCAGGAAGCGATGGAATTGCTGGTCAAGACTTTATGCGACGGACCGGACGACGTCGTGCTGGTGCGCGATCCCTGCTATATCGGCATCACAGGCGTGGCCGTGCTGAATAAAGTCCAGTTGGCGCCGTTCGATTGCGACGATGTCGACGAGGTGCCGCAGGCGTTGCGCGCCGCCGTGGCCCGGGCCAAGGAACAGGGTAAGCGACCGCGTGCGTTCTACGTGGTACCGGATTTCGACAACCCGACCGGCTCCGTCCTGTCACGCCGGGCGCGCGAGGAGATCGTGGCGTTGTGCGCCGAAGAAGGCATCGTCGTGTTGGAGGATAATCCCTACGGCATGTTCCGCTACGAAGGCGAGGACGTGCCGGCGATGTACACACTGGACCGGCGTGGAACGGTCGTCTATCTGGGCACTTATTCGAAGACGTTGTGCCCGACGCTGCGCATCGGCTTCGTGGCGGTGCCATCGGCGCTGCTGGGTGCCGAGGGCGCCGGACGTGCGCTGCTCGACCGGTTGTCGCAGGCGAAAAGCTTTGGCACGGTCAATACCAGTCAGGTAACGCAGGCAGTGGCAGGCGCCGTTCTGCTGCGCGAACAGCATAGTTTGCGCCGTGTGGTAGCTGACGGTGTCGCCCTGTACCGGCGGCAGCGCGACGCAATGTTGGCGCAGCTCGAGCAGGCGTTCGCCGACCTGCCAGGACGCGTAGTCTGGAACCGTCCGGAAGGCGGGTTCTTTCTGTGCGTGGAATTACCCTTCGTATTCGGGCAGCGAGAGGTGGCGCAGTGCGCCGAGCAATATGGCGTGCTGGTAATGCCACTCAGCTTCTTTTCTTTCGGTACCCGGCAGAACCGTTCAGTACGGCTGGCATTCAGCTACGCCTCGGAAAGCCAGATCGTGGAAGGGATTGCGCGCTTTTCCGCCTATGTTCGCGACCGTCTTGCCCAGGTTTAGGATGATGAACAGCGAACACTGGGGATAACCAATGTGCCTAGACCCATAACCTTGCCCCGAAATCCTCGGTTAACGGCTATTTTCTCGTCCCCTCGATCGCGGCGGCGGTAAAAAATTCATACCCAGCCCGGTGCCCGAGTATGAACTTTCATATTCGGGCACCGGGCTGGGTATGAATTTTTTTACCGCCGCCGCGATCGAGGGGACGAGAAAATAGCCGTTAACCGAGGATTTCGGGGCAAGGTTATGGGTCTAGGCACATTGGTTATTCCCAG